>JADHLS010000289.1 GCA_016780605.1 Reyranella sp. | reverse complement strand
TCGGCGTCGGCAATGGCTGGAACCAGGAGGAGGTCGAGAACCACGGCACCAAATTCGAGAGCCGCCACAAGCTCGCACGCGAGCGCATCGAGGCGATGAAGACGATCTGGACGGAGGAGGAGCCCGAGTATCACGGCGAGTTCGTGAACTTCGACAAGATGAAGCAGTGGCCCAAGCCGTACCAGAAGCCGCACCCGCCGATCGTCGTCGGCGGCGCCTTCCCCTACGCGGCGCGGCGCGCCGTGCGCTACGGCGACGGCTGGATCCCGCGCGACGACTGGCTCGACCGCGACGGCATCGAAGTGCTCGACAAGTTCCGCGCCATGGCCAAGGAAGCCGGCCGCGATCCCGCGAGTCTCCCCATTACCACCTTCCGCGTGCCGCCCGACATCGAGCGCCTGCGCCGCTACCGCGAGCTCGGCATCGACCGTGTCGTGTTCTCGCTGCCGGCAGAGAAGGAGGACAAGATCATGCCCATCCTCGACCAGTGGGCGGAGCTGCAGCGGCAACTCGGCGGCTGACGTCACAGAATCCTGACAGGCTGGAGCAGTGCGAGGGTTTGCCGATTCCGCGGTGTTGAAAGCATTGCTGGCACTCGAGGCCAGCGCCACAATGGATGGCGTGCTCGCCGGTTCGACCCGCCAGAAATGGCCCTCCACGGTACGCAAAAATTCGCAAAAACGAAATTGGCGATGACCGACCAAAGTTATTGACTTATATGTACTTTGGTTATAGCAACGCTCCGTTGCGCGGCTTTCCTGCGTTCCCGCTCTTTGCATCGTTGATCCGAGACCCAGAAGGCGGCGGCAGACACTGCACGCGGCCGGTCCGGTCGCTTGCCTCCGGACGGGCCGGGCTCTGCTGCTCCAACGAAGGTGATTCCGGTTGCGAAACTTGCGTAACTGTCCGAACTCCGAAGGCGGCCTACCGGTAGTGGGTGCGGTCCGTGCGCTCCACTACCGAAGTGCCGGCGGAAAGGGCGGAAAGGGCGCAAAACTCGAGCATCGTTGACAGCAGTGCATGCATCCACCGCTTCTTCCGACTCGTTGAAAGCACTGTGCCGTGCAACTAGACCGCGACTTGTCGCGGCTCGTTGCGGAGCACGAAGACGATCCCGCCCGCTGCGACCGCAAGCAGCACCGAGCTGGCCCACACCCAGTCGTAGTGCGCGGACAGGTCGAAAAGGTATCCGCCCAGGAAGGCGCCGGCGGCTGCGCCGATCGAATGCCCGGCGGAGATCAGCCCCATCGCCAGCCCCATGACGCGCAGGCCGAGGTGGCTGGCGACGAGGCTCGCGGTGACGGGGATGGTCGCATAATCGACCGCGCCGAACAGAACAGCGAAGAGCACGAGCTGTTCGTAGTCGGTGCCGACGTTCATGAGGAGCAAGAAGGTCAGGCCGCGCAGGACATAGATCGATCCCAGCAGAACGACTCGGTTCATGCGGTCCGTCAGCCAGCCGGCGCCGATCATGCCCAGCAGGTTGACCGCCGACAGCGTTCCATAGGCCGCCGCGCTCGGGACCAGCGCGAAGCCGCAGAAGGACGCATAGGGCAGAAGATGCGTTTCGATGACCCCGGCTGTCGTGTAGCCGCAGATCAGGAAACTCCAAAACAAGGAATGGAACGCTGGTCGGCGCAGCATGGCGGCGACGTCGGCCTGCAGCGACGTGGCGGCCGGCCGGCCTGCGGCATCGCCGGCACCGTCGCCGCCCTTCTGCGCGAGCGTCCACCACAGGAGCGGGACCAGCACGAGGCAGCCCAAGCCCATGGCGAGGAAGCTCCATCGCCAGCTTGCCATCGCCAGCACCGCCGCGACCAGCGGCACGATCAGGAACTGGCCGCCGGTCGCGCCCGATGTCGCTATGCCGGTCGCCAGCCCCTTGTTGCGGTCGAACAGGCGGGCGATGGCCGTCGAGACGACATGCGTGGCGACGACCCCGAAGCCCACGGCGGAAAGCCCGCTGTAGGCGATCAGGAACACGATCGCATCGCTGGTTGCCGACACCGCCGCGCAGCCCAGGCCGACCAGCACGAGGCCAATCGCCAGAGTCCTCCGTGCGCCCTGCCGGTCGATGAAGCGGCCGGCAAAGGGGGCGACGGTCGCCATGACCAGCAGGGCGGCGGCCGCTGCGCTGGAGACGAAGCTTCGCGACCAGCCGAGCTCCTGCGCCCACACCGGCATGACCAGGCCGATGGTGGCGCGGGCTGAAAACGCCAGGGCAAGTCCCAGGAACCCGAAGCCGACGACCAGCCACCGCACGAACGACGGCGATCGCGTGCCACTTGCAAGCATGAACTCTCTTCCGACCATGCGGAGGAAAGTCCGCTCCGGCTTCCGTGCGGGCAAACGATTCTTTCGATGGGCTTGTTTAGCTGTGCTAAACAAGGTCGATGGCGGTTCCGCTTGCCCTGCTGCACACCTTCGTGATCGTCGCCCGGTCCGGCCGGATGAGGGAGGCTGCGGCCAGCATGGCGCTGACGCCGGGCGCCGTCAGCCAGCGGGTACGCGCGCTGGAGGAGATGCTGGACCGCCGCCTGTTCTCGCGGACGCAAGCCGGTGTGACGCTCACCGCCGCTGGCAGGACGCTGTTCGCATCGCTCGACGAGCCGTTCCGCCGGATCGAAGCCACCGGTGGCGAAACGCCAGGTGCGCGCTCGCATCGTGTGACAGTCAGCACCATGAGCTCCTTTGCGGCGAGCTGGTTGGTTCCCCGCCTTTCCAGCTTCTCGCGGCGACATTCCGAGATCGACGTCTCCCTGGAGATCGAGAGCCGCGTCGTCGACCTCAGCCGCGAACCGGTCGACCTCGCGATCCGGCATGGCAACGGCGACTATCCGGGCCTGGTGGTTGCCTGGCTGATGGCGCCGGCATTGATCGTCGTTGCCAGCCCGGCGCTCCTGAAGTCCCGAGCGCCGATCAGGGCGGCTGCGGACTGCCTGGGCTTTCCGCTGCTCCACGACAGCGACCGCGCCGACTGGCGGCTCTGGCTCGAGACACAAGCGGTGAAGGTGCCGCGCGGACTGAAGGGCCCGTCGTTCTCCGACGATCATCTCATGGTCAAGGCGGCGGTCGCGGGGCAGGGGCTGGCGCTGGTGCGCGATCTCTACGCCGACGACGAACTGCGTGCTGGACGGCTGGTGCGCGCCATCGACGTGCAATGGCCGACGTCATTCGCCTATTACGCGGTCTGTACGAAAGAGGCTTTGCAGAAGCCGGCCGTACGGCGTTTCAGGAAATGGCTGATCGAGGAAGCCGATGCGGGGTCAAGCCAAGTTCGCCGCTCCGCGCTCAGCCCAACCGTGACACGCGTTCGGCGCGGCCGGACGGCGCTCAAGCACCAGCTCGGTTGATGGTCATGCCTGGATAGAGCCCGCTCTGGTGGTGGTACGTCTCCCCTGGCGCATAGCCACCCTTGCGGGCCAAGTAGGGGTCGCGCTCGCAGGCAGCGAGCAGGCCCACGATCAGCATGAGGGCGACGTACCTCATGCTGATGCAACTCAACCGAGTCCGAGTCGTTCCGCAGGGCCATGACGGGTTCCTGCTACCGCTTTGCACGTTTATGGCTATAAGTATGCCGTTTGGGAGACGGCATGAGACGACGTGAGGTTACCGCCCTTCTGAGCGGCGGCGTGGCAACGATGTTGCCATGGACTGCGCGCACGCAGCAGCGTGAGGTGGTGAGGCGGATAGGCATCATATTCAGCAGTGCGGAGAGCGACCCGCAATCGCAGAAGGATCTGAAAGCCCTCAAGTCGGCATTGCAGACGCTGGGTTGGGATGAAGGCCACAACTTGCAGATCGACTACCGCTGGGCCGGTGGCGATTTGGACCGTGCCCGATCATCAGCGATCGAGCTGGTGAAGCTTTCACCCGCCGTGATCGTGGGGAGCGGAACGCTCGCACTGACGGCGCTACATGCAGCGACCAAGGTCGTCCCGGTCGTGTTCCTCAATGTGACCGATCCAGTGGCAGGCGGGTTCGTCGCGAGCCTCTCGCGGCCCGGAGGCAACATCACCGGCTTCACCCCTTTTGAATACGATATCGGCGGGAAATGGCTGGAATTGCTCAAGGACATCGCTCCTGAACTGAACCGCGCCGCGATGCTCGGCGATCCCAACAATCACAATTTCAAAGGGTTCCAGAGATCCTTCGAAGCAGCGGCGAAAGTGCTCGCGGTCGAACCGATCGTCGTGCCGGTTCGGGCTGTTGACGACCTTCGTGACGGCATTCAGTCGCTGGCTGAGAAGCCGAACGGCGGGCTGGTCGTCACGGCTGCGACCTTCTCGATCGTCCATCGCAAGGAGATCGTGGAAATGGCGAACAAAAAGAAGTTGCCGACGATCTTCTGGAATCGATCTCAGGCCGTCGAAGGGGGCTTGATGTCGTTCGGGCCCGATTCGATCGATCTCAATCGCCGCGCGGCCTCCTATGTCGATCGTATTCTGAAGGGTGAGAATCCTGCCGACCTGCCGGTGCAGGGGCCCACCAAATACGAACTGATCGTCAACATGCGAACCGCGCGAGAAATCAAACTCGTTGTGCCTCCGACCTTGCTCGCTCGGGCAGATGAGGTGATCGAATAGTCCCGCTCGGCAGCTAGCCGGTGAGCCCCAGCCGCTCACCGCGATAGGCGCCGCTCATGACCCGCTCCCACCAGCCGCGGTTCTCGAGATACCACCGCACCGTCTGGCGCAACCCATCATTAAAGTCATGCCGTGGCTGCCAGCCGAGCTCGCGGCGGATCTTGGTGGCGTCAATGGCGTAGCGGGCATCGTGCCCCGGCCGGTCGGTGACGAACTCGATCAGCCTCTCGTGCGGCCGCTGCGGGCTCGCCGGCAGCAGCTCGTCGAGCGTGCGGCAGATCGTGCGCACGACGTCGATGTTCTTGCGCTCGCTGTCGCCACCGACATTGTAGGTCTCGCCCGGCTTGCCCTGGCGCAGCACCAGGGTCAGCGCCTCGGCGTGATCCTCGACATGCAGCCAGTCGCGCACGTTCTCGCCCTTGCCGTAGACCGGCAGGCTCTGGCCGCGCAGCGCGCGGATGATGGTGAGCGGGATCAGCTTTTCGGGAAAATGATAGGGCCCGTAGTTGTTGGAGCAGTTGGTGGCGAGCGTCGGCAAGCCATGCGTGTGGTGCCAGGCGCGAACCAGGTGATCCGACGCCGCCTTGCTGGCGGCATAGGGCGAGTTGGGCGCGTAGGGCGTGGTCTCGCTAAACTTGCCGGTGGCGCCCAGCGAGCCGAACACCTCGTCGGTCGAGATGTGCTGGAAGCGAAAGCGTGCGCGGGCTTCGGGGTCGAGCGTGCGCCAGTAGGCCAGTGCCGCCTCGAGCAGCGTGTAGGTGCCGCCGATGTTGGTGTCGATGAAGGGGGCGGCGCCGTCGATCGAGCGGTCGACATGGCTTTCGGCGGCGAGGTGTAGGATGGCGTCCGGCCGGAAGCTCGCAAAGATGCCGTCGATCGCGGCACGGTCGGTGATGTCGACCTTGAAGTGCGTGTGCCGGTTGCTGTCGCGCGCCTCGGCCAGCGATTCGAGGTTGCCGGCATAGGTCAGCTTGTCGACGTTGGCCACCGTCCAGTCGGTGTCGCGGATGATGTGGCGGATGACGGCAGAGCCGATGAACCCCGCGCCGCCGGTCACCAGGATCTTCATGGGCGGCGTCTCTAGGCTGCGATCAAGGCGGCGCCAAGGCGCCGCGAAGCCTCAGTGATGCAGGATCTGGCCGAGGAAGAGCTTGGTGCGCTCGTTCCGGGGATTGGCGAAGAATTCCTCGGGCTCGTTCTGCTCGACGATCTCGCCGCGATCCATGAAGATCACGCGGTCGGCCACGGCGCGGGCAAAGCCCATCTCGTGGGTGACGACCAGCATGGTCATGCCCTCGCGCGCGAGCTCGATCATGACGTCGAGCACTTCCTTCACCATCTCGGGATCGAGCGCCGAGGTCGGCTCGTCGAACAGCATGATCTTTGGCCGCATGCAGAGGGCGCGGGCGATCGCCACGCGCTGCTGCTGGCCGCCCGACAGCTGGCCGGGATACTTCAGCGCCTGCTCGGGGATGCGCACGCGCTTCAGGAGACTCATGGCGATTTCCTCGGCTTCCTTCTTGGGCATCTTCTTCACCCAGATCGGCGCCAGGGTGAGGTTGTCCAGGATGGTGAGGTGCGGAAAGAGGTTGAACGACTGGAACACCATGCCGACTTCGCGGCGGATCATCTCGATGTTCTTAACGTCGTTGGTGAGCGGCACGCCGTGCACCACGAGATCGCCCGCCTGGTGCTCCTCCAGCCGGTTGATGCAGCGGATCAGCGTCGACTTGCCCGAGCCCGACGGTCCGCAGATGACGATCTTCTCGCCTTCCTTGACGTCCAGATTGATGTCGGAGAGCACGTGGAACTGGCCGTACCACTTGTTGACGTTGGTCATGGTGATGACCGACGGCGCATTGTCGATGTCGCGGGCGGCAGCGTTGGCCATGACCGGTTCTCCTTGGCCGACTAGCGGCGCGTTCCCTTGTTCAGCTCGACCTCGAGATACTTGGAGTACCGCGACATCGAAAAGCAGAAGCAGAAGTAGACGAAGGCGGCGAACAGATAGACCTCGCCGGGGTAACCCGCCCAGGCCGGGTCGACCAGCGCCTGGTTTGCGGTGTTGAGGAAATCGAAGATGCCGATGATCAGCACCAGCGAGGTATCCTTGAAGAAGCCG
>JADHLS010000288.1 GCA_016780605.1 Reyranella sp. | reverse complement strand
GATCGTGATGGAAGATCGCGAGCGTGCCGACGCCCGCTGCATCGGCGATTCGCATGCCCTCCTGCCAGGTCGAATGGCCCCAGCCCTCGTAGCGGGGATATTCGGCATCGGTGTAGCTCGAATCGTAGATCATGATGTCGGCGCCGCGGCACAGCTCGACGATGGTCTTGTCCGGGCCGCCGGGGCAATGCTCGGTGTCGGTGATGTAGCAGATCGACTTGCCGCCATACTCGACACGATAGCCGGTGGCGCCCTGCGGATGGTTGAGCGGCGCGGTGCGCATCGCCATCTTGCCGCAGGCCAGCGCCTCGCCGCTGCGGAACTCGTTGAACTCCACCCGTGCCTTGAAGACCTCGAGCGTCACGGGATAGAGCGGCGCCTGCATCAGATTGCTCACGACCTGCTTCAGCGTGTGCGGACGTTGCAGGTGACCGGCCCACAGCCGGATCGAATTGCGCTTGTCGAACAGGGGCGAGAAGAACGTGAGGCCGGTGATGTGATCGAGATGGGTGTGGGTGAAATAGATGTCGATGTCGATCGGCGCCTGGCGGGCGAGCTCCAGCCCGAGCGGCCGGATGCCGGTCCCCGCGTCGAAGACCAGACGGCGGCCGCCGGCGGTCACTTCCAGGCACGAGGTGTTGCCGCCATAGCGCGTGTATTCGGCGCCGGAGCATGAAATCGATCCTCGCACGCCCCAGAAACGGACTTTTAGACCATTCGCCAAAACGACCTTCCCCTCGGGGTGCAGAGTCCACGGGCGGCAAGGCGCCGTCAACCGAGGCCATTGTGGTAGCCCCAACCCCCAAGTTCATCCACTTTGGCCGCAATTTTGCGTACCCTGCCGACAGCAGGGTTTTTCACATTTTCTTGCACGCCGCCCGTCAATTCGCCGATTTGTCTGCGTTGCCTGCGGCGCGGTTCGGAGCAATACTTTAGTCATGGAAATCGAAAATCAAGCTGCCCACGCGATTGTCCCGCCGCCCATGCGCAAGGCGAAGTTCGCCATAGGCCAGGTGGTGAAGCATCGTATCTACCCGTTCCGCGGCGTCATTTTCGATGTCGACCCGGTGTTCGCCAACACCGAGGAATGGCTGGCCGCGATCCCGGAGGAAGTCCGGCCGCGCCGCGATCAGCCCTTTTATCATCTGCTCGCCGAGAACGCGCAGACCACCTATGTGGCCTACGTCTCCGAGCAGAACCTGCTGCCCGACGACACCGGCAAGCCGGTGTCGCATCCGCAGGTGCCGCAGTTCTTCAAGGAACTGAAGCGCGGCCACTACATCTCCCGAGCCCGCGCGCTTCACTGACCTTGCCGGAGCGCGGACCTGGAGGTCCGTGCTCCCAGCAAAGACTTAGTTGAGCGGGAACGGGAAGTACTTGTCGTTGATCTTCTTGTAGGTCCCGTCGGACATCATCTCGCCGAACGCCTTGTTCAGCGCGTCGCGCAGCTTGGCGTCTTCCTTGCGCAGGCCGGCGGTGACTCCGAGGCCCAGCGTCTGGTTGTCCTTGATGTCCTGGCCGACGATCTCGCAGCACTTGCCTTCCGGCTTCTGGCTCCACAGCCAGAGCTGCGCCTTGTCGCCGAACACCGCGTCGACCTCGTTCTTGGCGAGCGCGTCCAGCGCCTCGGCGATGGTGTTGTAGCGCTTGAGCTGGGCGGAACGGCGGAAGCTCTTGTCGGCCCAGTCGGCGTGCGTCGAATCCTTCTGGATGCCGATGCGCTTGTTGCGCAACAGCGAGGGCGGCCCGTCGAACGGCGCGCCCTTGGCGGCGATGAAGGCGCCCGGCGAGAGATAATAGCGGCGCGACAGCCCCATGCGCTTGCGTCGCTCGCTGGTCACTTCCATCGACGACATGATGACGTCGAACTTCTTGTCGATCAGGCCGGGAATCAGGTCGTCCCACTTGAGCGCAACGAACTCGCACTCGGCTTTCATGCGCTGGCAGGCGTCCTGGGCCAGCTCCATCTCGAACCCGGCGGGCATGCCCTTGCGGTCGAGGTAGTTGAACGGCGGATAGGCCGCCTCGGTCGCCACCGTGATCTTGAAGGCGGGCGGCGGGAACTTCGACGTGGGCTTGGCCGCCGCCGGGGGCTTCGCCGCGGGTTTAGGCGCCGGCGCCTGCTGGGCGAGCGCTGCCCCGCCGGCCACGGCGAACAGCACCAGAAGGGCGATCGGGAACCTCATGCGATCAGCCGCTCCAGCACGGCATTCAGCCGCTGCCGCCCGGCCGGCGTCGCGACGAGATGGTTCGCGTCGACCTCGAGGTAGCCTGCCGCCACCAGGGGGGCGAGCTTGCGCTCGCCCACGGCCGCAACGGGATCAGCGCCGGTCAGGGACGCGAACAGGGCCCGGTCGATGCCGTCGGCCAGCCGCAGTCCCATCATCAATGCCTCCTCCACCATGTCCTGCCCGGTCACAAGGCTCGTCTCGGCGGTGCCGTGTCCGTCCCGCTCGACCAGCTCCAGCCAGGCCTCCGGCCCGCTCGCCCGGCGGGTAGCCCGCTTCACGGCACCCTCGGCGAATCGACCATGCGCTCCCGGTCCGACGCCGACGTAATCCTGATACCGCCAATAGATCAAATTATGGCGGCAGGCAGCCCCGGGCCGGGCATGGTTGGAAATCTCGTAGGCCGGCAGCCCGGCTTCGGTGAGACGCGCCTGGGTCAGCTCGAACATCGCCGCCGCCTGGTCCTCGCTCGGCAGGGTGAAGACGCCACGGGCGTGATCGGCGAAGAACCGCGTGCCGCGCTCGATGGCGAGCTGATAGAGCGACAGGTGTTCGCCCGCGAGCCCGAGCGCTCGTTCGAGCTCGGCCGCCCACGTTTCCGACGTCTGGCCGGGCCGGGCATAGATCAGGTCGAAGGAATGGCGCGCGAAGTGGCGGCGCGCCGTGGCGATGGCCTCGATCGCCTCGTCGGCGGAGTGCTCGCGCCCGAGGAAGCGGAGAGATGCCGCATCGAGCGCCTGCACGCCCAGCGACGCGCGGTTGACGCCGGCGTCGGACAGCGCGGCGAAGCGCCCGGCTTCGACCGAGGTCGGATTGGCTTCGAGCGTGATCTCGAGATCGTCGGCCGTGTCCCACAGCACCCTGGTGTGCGCAATGATCGCGGCCACCGTTTCGGGCTCCATCAGCGACGGCGTGCCGCCGCCAAAGAACATGGTCTCGACCCGCCGGTCCGGCGCTTCACGGGCGGCGTGCTCCAATTCCCTGAGCAGCGCGTTGCGCCAGCGGGCCTGATCGATGCCGTCGCGAACATGGGAGTTGAAGTCACAGTAAGGACACTTCGACTTGCAGAACGGCCAATGAACGTAGACGCCCAATGGCGACGTCATTTGAAGCAGGCCTCCACGAGCATGCGGAAGGCGCGACCGCGATGGCTGATGGCGTTCTTCTCGGCGTCGCTCATCTCCGCCGTCGTGCGCGTGTCGCCTTTCGGCTGGAAGCAGGGATCGTAGCCGTGCCCGCCCGTGCCGCGCGGCGGCCAGACGATGCGGCCATCGAGCGTGCCGTGCACCATCTCGATGTGCTCGTCGGGCCAGGCGAGCGCCAGCACGCAATGGAAGGTGGCTGCTCGCGCCGCATCGGTGTCGGGCGCGCCGCGCTTGGCGAGCTCGTCCTGGATGCGCTTCATGCCCACCATGGCGTCGCGCGTCGGGCCTTCCCAGTCGGCGGTGCAGAGGCCGGGCTGGCCATCGAGCGCTGCGACGCTCAGGCCGGAATCGTCGGCCAGCGCCGGCAGGCCGCTGGCGCGCGTCGCGGCCAGGGCCTTCAGCGTGGCATTCTCCTCGAAGGTCATGCCTGTCTCTTCCGGCACCGGCAGCCCGAGCTCGCCGGCCGACACGATCTCCACGCCGAAGGGCGCCAGCATGGTGCGGATCTCGCCCGCCTTGCCGCGATTGTGGGTCGCCACAACCAGCTTGGGACCGGCGAAGTGGCGGGCCATTACGATTTGCCGATGGCGAGCCGCTGCAGCCGCGTCAGCTCGCCGATGCCTTTCTTGGCGAGCTCGAGCAGGGCGATGAATTCCGGCTCGCTGAAGGGCTTGTCCTCGGCAGTGCCCTGGACCTCGACGATGCCGCCCGAGCCGGTCAGCACGAAGTTGGCGTCGGCCTGCGCCTTGGAATCCTCGGGATAGTCGAGATCGAGCACCGGCGTGCCCTCCCACAGGCCGCACGACACGGCGGCGACCTGGCCGGTGATCGGGCTGGTGGTGAGCTTGCCTTCCTTGATCAGGCGCTCGAAGGCGAAGTGCAGCGCCACCCAGGAGCCGGTGATGCTGGCGGTACGGGTGCCGCCGTCGGCCTGCAAGACGTCGCAGTCGATGTTGATCTGCCGCTCGCCCATGGCGGCAAGGTCGACCACGGCGCGCAGCGAACGGCCGATCAGGCGCTGGATCTCCTGGGTGCGGCCCGATTGCTTGCCGCGCGCGGCCTCACGGTCGGTGCGGGTATGGGTCGAGCGCGGCAGCATGCCGTATTCCGCCGTCACCCAGCCGCGGCCGGTGTTGCGCATCCAGGGCGGCACGCGCTCGTCGACCGAGGCGGTACACAGCACATGGGTGTCGCCGAACTTCACCAGGCACGACCCTTCGGCATGGCGCGAGAAACCCGGTTCGAGGGACACCGGGCGGAGCTGGTCGGGGGCGCGGCCGGAAGGGCGCATGATTTCTCCTGAATAAGGCAGAGCGTAACGGGCTGAAAGCGGCCGGCCGGTGTAGCGCCGCGGGCTCGCCAAATCCAGCTATCCCTTGGGGCCGCGTTGACCGGACCCCTTGCACTACCTACATTTTTTCCATGGCGATTCATCGGATCGGTCCGGTTCGAGGCGTCCTGAGCGACCTCCCACTGGGCCCGCGACAGACGGCGTCGCTCGCCGAGCTGAACGAGCGTGCCCGCGAGGTGCTGCGGCTCGTCGTCGAGGGCTACGTCGAGACCGGCGAGCCGGTGGGCTCGCGGGCGCTGACGCGCAAGCTCACCGAGACCCTGTCACCCGCCACCATCCGCAACATCATGGCAGACCTGCAGGATCTCGGCCTGCTCTACGCGCCCCACACCTCGGCCGGCCGCCTGCCGACCGACGCCGGGCTGCGCCTGTTCGTGAACGGTCTGCTCGAGGTCGGCAACCTCTCGCCGGAGGAGCGCGAGAGCATCGAGGCGCGCTGCGCCACCATCGGCCGCTCCGTCACCGAGGCGCTGGAGCAGGCGACCACGCTGCTCTCCGGCCTGTCGCGTTGCGCCGGCGTCGTGATGGCGCCCAAGACCGAGCAGCCGCTGAAGCACATCGAGTTCGTCAATCTCGGTCCCGGCCGCGCCTTGGTCGTGACGGTGACGCAGTCGGGCCATGTCGAGAATCGCGTGATCGACACGCCGCCGGGCATGCCGCCATCGGCGCTGGTCGAGGCCAGCAACTATCTCAACGCGCGCCTGATCGGCCGCACCATCGAGGAGGCACGCCGCACGATCCTCGAGGACATCAAGTTGAAGCGCGCCGAGCTCGACGAACTCACCGCACGGGTGATCGAATCGGGCATGGCGACCTGGGCTGGCGAGCCGGGCAGCGCGCTGATCGTGCGCGGTCAGGCACGGCTTCTCGAGGACATCACGGCCATCGAGGATCTCGAGCGTGTGCGCACGCTGTTCGATGCGCTGGAGCAGGGCGAGAGCTTCGCGCGCCTGCTCGAGCTCGCCAACACCGCTTCGGGGGTGCAGATCTTCATCGGCGCCGACAACCCGCTGTTCGCCAACACCGGCTGCTCGATGGTGGTGGCGCCGTTCCGCGATTCGCAGGAGCGCATCCTGGGCGCCATCGGCGTCATCGGTCCGACGCGGCTGAACTACGCCCGCATCATCCCGCTGGTCGACTACACGGCGCGCACGATCGGTCGGGTGGTCGGTTGATTGAAAGCCTTCCTCCCTGCGCGAAGCGCAGGGGAGGTGCCCGCGTAGCGGGCCGTTACCAATCCTGTTCGTCGAAATCCTCGAACTGTTTCATGACGTCGTCGTCGTTGGCGGCCGGCACGGTCTCGCTGGCGGGAATCGAGTGCACGTTGATCCGCGTCTCGGGACCTATCAGCGTCACCAGCTCCAAAAGGTCCTCGCGCCTGAAGGCGACGCAGCCCTGGGTCGACGAATAATCGTCTTTCGCGATGTGCAGGAAGATCGCGCTGCCCCATTCGCCTTCGGGCGGATCGTCGTTGTAGCCGACCACGACGACGAGATCGTACAGCCCGTCCTCGCGCCACATCTTCTCGTGGCTCCAGTCGTTGGGGATGCGGACCAGCTTGTTGTAGGTCTGCGAGCGCGGGTCGTCGCACCAGCCGTCATGCTCTGCGATCGGTCGAGCCGGCAGGCGGACCTTGGGCAGGACAAGCCGGTCGTTGCGGAAATAGATGTGGCGCAAGGGGTACGACCCGGCCGGCGTGGCGGCATCGCCCTCGACCTTGTCCTCCCGCACGCCGCCTGCACCCACAGTGCAGCGCCAGCGCCGGGCGCCTAGGGAGGCCCAGCCCAGCGAGCTGTCGGCGGAATCGACCTGAACGGTCAGAACGTCGCCGGGGACAGGGGTGTCGGACATTGCCTAAAACTCCGCCGCTCTTCATAAAGGCTCGCTCTTTTGGGAGAAAGCGATGGCTTATGTCGTGACGCCGCCGTCGACCGTCGGCGTGCCGGTCAATGGGACCAGCGATCTGTTCCCGGTGCGCCGCATCTTCTGCGTC
>JADHLS010000287.1 GCA_016780605.1 Reyranella sp. | reverse complement strand
CGGAGGGCGGGATGACGAGATAGAGGGTGACCGGCCGCTCGGCGTCCACGAGGTCGGCGATCCGCCAGTCGCAAGCGGCGGTGGTCGCCGCCACCACGGGATCCCGGTAGAGGCCGAGGAACGACATCGCCGTCGACAGCACGCCCGAGCGCTCGTTCTCCGACTTGTTCAGGACCTCGCGTGCGGCGGATGCCACGACAGGATGGACCACGGGCTGCCGCGCGGTGCCGAGATGGTTGGTCTCCATCATCCGCCGCAGCGTGTGCTCGAAGGAGCGCAGCGGGTCCGACAGGAAGGTGGCGACGCGGGCCAGCGTCTTGTCCGGCTCGGCGTAGAGCACGTGCAGGATGGCGCCGACCAGCAGCGCGTGGCTGGTCTTCTCCCAGTGATTGCGCCGTTCGAGCGCCCCTTCCGGATCGACCAGGACGTCGGCGATGTTCTGGACGTCGCGCACCTCGTCCGGACCCTTGCGGACCTCCAGCAGCGGGTTGTAGCGGGCCGAGCGCGGGTCAGTGGGATTGAACAGAAGGCAGTGCGAGAAGCGGCTGCGCCAGCCGGCGGTGAGCTGCCAGTTCTCGCCCTTGATGTCGTGGACGACGGCGCTCTCGGTCCAGGAGAGCAGCGTCGGGATGACAAGCCCCACACCCTTGCCGGACCGCGTCGGCGCGAAGGCGATGACGTGCTCGGGCCCGTCGTGGCGCAGATAGCGGTCGTCGAGCCGGCCGAGGAACACGCCCGTGGCCCGAAACAATCCGGCCCGGTCGATCTCGTGCCGGCTTGCCCAGCGCGAGGAGCCGTAGGTGGTGACCAGCCGCGCCTGGCGGGCCCGCCACAGCGAGCCGATCACGGCGACGACGATGCCGAGAAAGCCGCTGCAGGCCGCAATGACGCCGGCTTCGTCGAACAGCCGGGGCGCGTAGGCGTCGTAGGCATACCACCATTCGAACAGCCGCCAGGGATGATAGACCGGCAGGGCGAATGCCGTGAACCACGGCTCGCCCAGGCGCGGCTGGTAGGCAAGCTCGGCCGCGACCCATTGCGTGGCAACCCACAGGCCGCCGATCACGATGGCGAAGACGATGGCGATCTGGCCGATGAGAAAACGGGTCGGGGTCATGAGCGGGCGGCTGGATTGATGGGCGGCAGGCGCGCCGCCGGACGGCGATAGGAATCGTCGAACCAGCCAGAGAAGAAAACGGCCATTACCTGCGCGGGTCTGCGCCCACGTTCGCTCCATGAGCGCGAAGCGCGTTAGAGCGTGCGTTGGCGCAACTGAAGCAGGTCATGCCCGGAGTCGATGCATTGGGGGCAAGTGAGCCATGCCACATCGCACATCCGCGGTACGGGCTGCGCCGACTACTATCTCAAGTTGTTGCAACAGCGCGGCGGCGACTCCACATCGTCCATCGGTGGAGGATGCGATGATTGGCTTGATTGGCTTGGTGACCCTCCTGGCGTTCTGTGCGCTGCTCTACTTCTGCGCCGTCTACATCGTGCCCTTCGCCGTCGGGGTGTGGGTCGCGTTCTGGGCGATCCACGCTGGCAGCGGCGAAATCGGCGGGTTTGCGATCGGAGCCGTGGCCGGCGTTGCGCTGTTCCTGATAGGCAAGGTGATCTTTCAGACCAGCCGGTCATCCGCCGTTCGTCTGCTGATCGTGATGGTGTTTGGGATACCGGCAGCAATAGCGGGCTTCAACTTGGTTCAGCAGATCTGGCCGTTAGTGTTGCCTGCAACGGATTGGCAATACGTCATTGGTCTTGTCACCGCCGTTGCAACAGGCACCATCGCGATTGCACGGCTCTCCGTTAGAGGAACCGGTTCAACTTGAGTCATCCTGCACAGGCTTCAGCTCATGCCTCAATCGTGCGAGAGCTTGATCTGCTTTCCGTTGTGCTCCCGCCACAACCCGAGACGCTTTATTCTGTAGTCCACCAGTTCGCACGATGTGCCGAACCTCTGCGCGATCTGCTGCGACAGAAGCCTTTGCGCGACAGCATTTAGAATTGCAGCTTTAGGCAGGAGCGTCGCAGCAGCTAGAAAGTATGCGTCATGCTCTTCGGTCGTATCGTACGTTCGACCGTAGGCCTCGGCCACCCGAGCGATCTTCGTGAGCTTGTGGCCGAGCAATATGTGCCACAGCTCTTCCAGGACGGTCACGCGTTGGCGCTCTACCGCATGGGTGTCGTTCAACAAAACCGCCCAGCGTTCGTTGTCCGGATCCAATGGAACACTCATCGCGGACCATTCCCCGGCGGCGACGCCGCCAAGTGCATTTGTGGTTCGAGCATCGAGGCACGCTGTCTTTCGAAGCGGGATCACCGATACTCCGTCCACCTCGACACGGAGACTGTCCAAGCGTTGGTCGAGCGAAACTCCAAGATCAGTTCGAAACTTCTCCGCGATTCCCTCAAGCTCTTCCTTGGACCGCGGGACGTTCTCCGTGAAACCATTATCGTCGTGATCTTCCCGGTCCCGACTTGCCGGATCGATCTGAGCACCCATCGATTGGCGCAAACAGTCGGCCGCCTTTAGCAGCATTTGCACAGTTGAAGAGCGAACGTTCTTTGCCGCCCTGAAGTGCACAAATGCTACGTTATCAAATCGCAGTCCGGCAGCTTCGGCATCTGGACCAAGCCACTGCAGCAGCCGGATTTTCGAATTGTTGTCTGGTTCCCCCTCCCCCCGCTCCATCCGCGCGAGGGATGAGAAGCTCACCCCGGAAGCCTTCGAAAGTGCGCGAAGGCTCAGCCCCTGAGCCTCGCGCTTTCGCTTAACGGCCCGGACCAGCTTTTGCTCGAATGTGGACATCTTTCTCCCGTGCGAATGCCACACCTTGACACATATCCGATTTCGGCAGAGTGTGTGCGGGTGACACAGACTCGCACAAATCCGGATCCAGGGGAAGTCTCCTTGGGCGCGGACGCCCGGGCCGTGTTGCGGCAAGTCGGAACGGCCTTGGACGCCGACCGACGGCTTCAGGTCAGAAATGGGGGCCTCGTCGACATCGGCAAGCCCGCCACACCCAAGGAGAATGGCAATGGCGAACGACAAGGAAAGACACGATCCGCAGCCCGATCACGGCAAAGGTCCTCCCGACGGGAAGGGCCAGCCGGTGGATCACGGCCGGCCAGTACCGTCGCACGGATCTGCGGCGGCGTACTGCGCGCCGCGTACGAAGGCCAAGTGACGAATCTCAAGGGGGCGTATCCCTCGTTGCGTGTCTTCCCAGACGACAAGGGAATGTGGCTCCTCGCTGAAAGCTCGATCATCTCGGGTTTGACGCGGAGAGCCACCTTTCTTGTAGCTCTTCCGTTTCAGGCCGGCGCTGGGACTAAAGCCTGGGGCTTCTGGACCTCCGCAGCCGAAACCAAGTGGATTGGACCTCGACATACTAATTTCGGTGACGGCTCGATCTGTGCCTTCTCACAACAAGACCAAGCATGGTTCGAAGGTGGAGACCTTCGAACGCTAGTTGACCTCTATAGCGTGTGGGCCTTGCGCCACCTTCACCTAGAAGTCTTCGGCAGATGGCCCGGCAAGCAATACGCTTTAGGTGATGACCCTAGGGTCCAAGCGTACTACCGGCTACGCCAATGCCACGACGATGAGCGGTGCGGCTGCGGGTCGGTGACTAAGCGGTACGCCGATTGCCACAAGCCGCTGGATTTCGAATGGAATTTCGTTGAGCTCGCGACGCTATTCGGCCGGATGTACCCGGGCGGCTTTGCAACTCGACGGCCACCGCCGCCTGTCGTGGATTTCATAGAGGGCCGCTCTGCACTGCCCTCTATCGCTACCGTTCACCCTCAAGTCGCCCCTCGATGACACCTCGCCAACTGGGGGAGTGGTGGCAACATGTTGCATGCAGGTCTCTTCTTCGGAATGCACGTCTTGGACGGCTGACGCCAGCTCTGTGCTGCCCTTGTCAAAGATTCTGTTTGCTGGAACCGCGGCGAAGGCTATACGTGACGACGATGCAATCGGTGTGCAACCACTAGCTGAAATGCAATGAGACCGCACCTCGGATGAGCCGGAAGAAGAAGAAACCGATCAAAGTCCCCCTCCGCGAAGCCACGCTGAAGCGCCGCCTCCGCCGCCACTTGGCCGACATGGGCTTTACGAAGAAGCCGGATGGGACACTCGAGATCGAGAAGGGTGGTAAGGAAGTCGTTCGCTTCCTGCACAACGCAGAGCGCAACGATCTTCTCCGCGCGAACAAGACGTTCATTGCCCAGCACGCGCCGGAGCTGCTGAAGTATTTCGCCGCTGGGAAGGATATCGACCCGGCCAATATCAAGCCCAAGCTTGAGCGCATCAAGAGTGAGACGTGGCAAGGTGATCTATTCCGCTTCGCTGCCCTAACATGGGCGGTCCCCGTCTCTAACGGCTTTGGCCGGCGAATTCGCTACCTCGTATGGGACAAGAACAACGACAAGCTCATCGGCCTGATCGCTATTGGCGACCCGGTCTTCAACCTTTCTGTTCGTGACAAGAAAATCGGGTGGACTGGGAAGGACCGTGTCAAGCGCCTCGTCAATGTCATGGACGCGTATGTCCTGGGCGCGGTGCCACCCTACAACATGCTACTCGGCGGCAAGCTGGTCGCGTCGCTAGTCCGCAGCCGCGATGTGTACGACGACTTCAAGAAAATATACGGCTCTTCGAAGGGAATCATCTCGCGCAAGAAGAAGGGCGCGCGCCTACTTGTCGTAACCACTTCTTCGTCGCTGGGGCGATCCTCGGTTTACAATCGCGTAAAGCTCGACGGGGTCCAATATCTCGAACCCATCGGGTACACAGGTGGGTGGGGCCACTTCCACATACCAGACGACTTGTTCTCTGAGCTGCGCAACTATTTGCGCGTCATCCGCCACAAGTACGCGGATCGGCATCGCTTCGGCCAAGGGCCCAATTGGCGTCTTCGCACCACTCGCGCTGCGCTCGCCGCCTTAGGTCTCAGAGACGATTTGCTCAAGCATGGCGTCCAGCGCGAGGTGTTTATCTGCACTTTGGCAATCAATGCCCTTTCGATCCTTGCCAAGGGCAAGGGGCGCCCTCGGCTGAAGGGCCTTCTTAGCGCAGAGAAGGTTGCCGGACTTGCAGTGAAACGCTGGATGGCACCTCGAGCAGAACGACGGCCCGAATACAAGTTGTGGACCGCCGACAATCTCAAGTTTCTGCTTAATGAGCAGCGGCTGCCTATGCAAAGCGCGACAGCTCAAGCATGACGAGGAACTTAAACTAATGTTCCAGTCGGGGGCTCTTGACGGTTGGCAAGAGCGCCTTGAACGGCACTTCGCGGCTTTGGCCGCATCCCGGGCTGGCAGCGGGTTTCCCCTATTCGTCCTTGAGCATGGGCTCAACGAGGGAGACGTCAAGGCGATCACCCACGCCTTGCATCAAAGGCTAAGGAACAGCCTGCTTCGGCCTACCGAACACTGGCTCGTCTGGGCAGTGTACGCGGCCGAGAGCGGCTACGGCTATGATGGGCAGGAATATTGGCTGTCGTTTGAAGAGCATATGCCGCTCTGGAACGATCGCGGTAAGCCGGGGTATCTCCAGATCTTCTTCAGCCGCTTCCACAAGAAATACAATGGCGTCGTGCCAACCGGACCGTGGGCCAAAAACTTCTGCAACATCTGTTGGCCGATCACCCACGCGATCCTGCCAAAATACTTTCAGCGGCAATTCGCCAAGGCGATGTTCGACGTTCGGCATGACCTGGCACGAGCGAGCAACGCCTCCCCCGTCGAGATAGGCCAACTCATTGCAAAAGGGGCCTGGGATGCTTCGAAGCGCTTTCATCAATTTCTCGAGCAGGAGGAACTAGTCGGCCGTATCGCCCTGGCCATGCTTGGCCGTCAAGCTGCGCAGCATGGAAGCCCGCTTAACCCAGTAACGCTCGCGCGTCTTGTTTCCGACCTCAACAAGACCCGTGAGGCGGGCGAATGGCTAAAGGAGGCGAAGCGAGTCGTCGGAGATCGCAGCCGAGGTCTTTATCTACCTCGGTCATCTGATGAGAACGCTACTGGAGCAACGTCAGCACGAACGCCAAGCACCTCAACATCCTTAGGCATTCGTCCGGCCCTCCTGTTACGGAGGTCGGCGGCGAACCGCTGGTCGGTGGTGCTTGAAGTCCCCAACTTTGAAGACGTCGCCCGCTTGGGCCCCGACCTTTCTCGCTTCCTCAAGTCTACGCGATGCACGATCGCAGGAACAGGCGGCGCAATGCTGCCGCCCGGCTGGACGCTCTATGGTCCACAGCAACGTGCCCTTACGTCCTGGCCTGGAAGCGAAGCGCCTCTTCTCAGCTTTGAGGAGCACAACGACATTCTCGACAACGTGCTGCGCGGCGAAGTCCGCCTCTCGCCCGGCCCCATCTGGGTTTTCCGTGTCGGCTCAGACGGCATAGCCCGAGAAGTCCTCAGCCGCGGAGTTCGAACCGGACAGACATACGTCGTCCTTCATCGCGCGCCGCTGAAAGCAACCCTTGCCTATTGCACGGAAGCGGGCATGGATTGCTCGGGAATCTTCGCGACCGAGATTCTGATGCCAGATGCCGTACAGCCCCAGGACGTAGCGGAACTCTACCGGGCTGGCGTTCAGGTATCGAAGAGCGTCCGCGTGTGGCCCGCCGGTGGCTGCCCGCCGAACTGGGACGGCGAAGGGCATGGCGACTGGCTATCGACCGAAGAGCCCTGCTTCGGCATCTCTCACG
>JADHLS010000286.1 GCA_016780605.1 Reyranella sp. | reverse complement strand
CACCTGGCGCACGCTCATGCGCGGATTGAGCGAGGCGTTGGGATCCTGGAACACCATCTGGACGTGGCGATAGACGCCGGCCAGGCGGCTGGGCTGCAGGCCGAGGATCGAGCTGCCGGCGATGACGACGTCGCCGCCGGTGGGCTCGACCAGCCGCACGATGCAGCGTGCCACGGTCGACTTGCCCGAGCCGCTCTCGCCCACCAGGGCCAGGGTCTCGCCGGCCCTGATCTCGAGATCGATGCCGTCGACGGCAACCAGGCGGCGGCCGCCCTCGACCGGGAAGACCTTGCTGAGGTTGCGGACCTCGAGGATCGGCTGGTCCAGCATCACGCCGCCTCGACCAGCTGGCTCGCCGACAGCAGCCGCTGGGTGTAGCCGTCGCGCGGCCGGGTGAAGATCGCCTCGGCGCTGCCGGTCTCGACGACGCGGCCGGCGTTCATCACCACGACCTCCTGGCAGGTCTCGGCGACGACACCGAGATCGTGGGTGATGAGGCAGGTCGTGAGGCCGCGCGTGCGGCTGAGCTCGACGATCAGCTCCATGATGTCGGACTGGATGGTGACGTCGAGGCCGGTGGTCGGCTCGTCGAGGATCAGCAGTGACGGCTCGCAGATCAGCGAGGCCATGGCGATCATGGCGCGTTGCGCCATGCCGCCCGAGAACTGGTGGGGATACTGCCGTGCGCGCCGTTCCGGCTCGGGGATCGAGACGCGGCGCAGCGCCTCGATCGCCTGACCCATCGCCGCGCGGCGGCTGCCGCCATGCTGGAGCTGCCAGACATCGGCGAGCTGGCAGCCGATCGTGAACACCGGATTGAGGGCGGCGCGGGCGTCCTGGAAGACCATGCTGATCTCGGCGCCACGGATGCGCCGCATCGCCGCCTCGTCCAGCGAGAAGAGATCGACGCCGCGGAACAGTATGCGGCCCTGGCTGCGTTCGAAGGCCGGCGGCTGGATGCCCAGGATCGACAGCGCGACCAGCGACTTGCCGCTGCCCGATTCGCCCACCACGGCCGTCATGAGGCCGGTCTTCAGCCGATAGGAGACGCCATGCAGCACCGGTGTGAACTCGCCGGTCTCGCCGACGAAGCCGCCGCTGTAATCCTCGATCTCGAGCAGCGCGTCGCTCATCGCCGCCGCCGCGGATCGGTGAGGTCGGCGAGCGCGTCGCCCAGAAGGTAGAGGCCGCCGGTCAGGCCGAGGATGGCGAGGCCGGGGAAGAACGACACCCACCACTGGCCGGTCATGATGCCGTCCTGCCCGCGGGCGATCATGTTGCCCCATTCCGGCACGTTGGGACCGAGCCCCAGTCCGAGGAATCCCAGGCTTGCCGTAACCAGGGCCGAGAACGCCCCGTTGATCGAGGTGAAGGCGAGCAACGGTCCCACGCTGTTGGGCAGCAGATGGCGGAAGGCGACCCGCCACGGCAGGTTGCCGGCGAGCCGCGCCGCCTCGGCGTATTGCCAGCTCTTCCTGGCCCGGATCTCTCCGCGCGCCAGCCGCAGGTAGTCGGGGACGCCGACGAACGAGAGCACGAGGATCACATTGACGATGCCGGCGCCCACCGCCTGCACGACCAGCATGGCGAACAGCAGCCCGGGAAAAGCCTGGAAGATTTCGACGCCGCGCATCACCGCCGTGTCGAGCGCGCCACCGTGATAGCCCGCCAGCACGCCGATGATGGTGCCGACGGTGAGCGCGATCGATACCGCCGCGAAGGCGATGCCGAGGTCATAGCGGGCGCCGACCATCAGGCGCGACAGCATGTCGGCGCCGAGGCGATCCGTGCCGAGCGGGAAGGCCCAGCTCGGCGCGTCGTAGCCGTCACCCACGCCGGGCGTCAGCGCATCGTAGGGCGTCCAGACGAAGGAGAGGAGGGCGACGGCCGTATAGAAGATCAGTAGGCCGAGCCCGATCCTGAACGCCCAGTACGACCGGGGCCGGCGCCGCCTGACCGGCGCCCGCTTCGCGGACTTGGCATCGGCCATGACGGCGGGAGTCATGTGCGCATCCGCGGATCGATGAACATGTAGAGGAGATCGACCAGCAGGAAGGCGATCACGTAGAGCAGCGAGGCGTAGATGACGAAGCCCTGCAGGGCGGCGAAGTCGGAGCGTTCGATCGCCTGCAGGGCGTACTGGCCAAGCCCCGGCCAGGCAAAGATCGATTCCAGCAGCACCGCGCCGGCAAAGATGTGGCCGGCGACGCCGCCGATCAGGGTGACGACCGGCAGCAGCGCGTTGCGCAGGCTGTAGCGGAACCACACCGCGCGCCGGCCGTGGCCCATGGCGATGGCGGTGCGGACATAATCGCTCTGCAGCGCCTCGGCCATGGCCGAGCGCGTGACGCGGGCGATCGGCGCGGCCGAGCTGAAGCCCAGGGTCAGGGCCGGCAGGGCGAGCTGCTTGGCGGCCAGCCACCAGAGGTCGGGACGGCCGGCCAGCAGCGTGTCGACCAGCAGGAAGCCCGTCACCTTGGGCGGCAGGGCGACGCCGATGGGCAGTCGGCCGACCGGACCCGGCAGCCAGCGCAGGTCGACGAAGAAGATGCTGATCAACACCAGCCCGATCCAGAACTGCGGCAGCGCCATGCCGCTCAGCGTCGTGCCGCGCACCAGGAAGTCGGGCCAGCGCTCGCGATGGACCGCCGCCAGCACGCCGAGCGGAATGCCGGCGGCGATGCCGAGCGCCAGACCGACGAGGCCGAGCTCCAGGGTGGCGGGCAGGCGATCCCAAAGGTCGGCGGCGACGCTCTGGCCGGTCGTGAAAGAAATGCCGAGATCGAAGCGCAGCAGGGCGCCGATGTAGTGGACATACTGAAGCGGCAGCGGATCGGCGAGGCCAAGCTTGGCGCGGATCTCGGCGCGCAGCGCGTCGGTCGCCTCGGGCGGCGCATAGAGCTCGGTCGGATCGCCGTTCAGCACGCGCGCCATGAAGAACGTCATGGTGACGACCCCGAGCGCCACCGGGAGAACCCAGAGCAGGCGTCGCAGGATCATCTTTGCGAGCGGCGACATCAGAAGGCGAAGAGGTTGTCGCGGAAATGCTGATGTTCGTAAGCGGGACGCACGACGCCGCGCCGTTGCAGGGCCGGCACGAGGCCGTCGGTGATCTCGGCGATATAGCGGCGCGTCAGGTTGCCGGTGAAGACGAAGCCATCGCCGCCGACCTCTTCCATCAGCTCGGCCATCTGGCCGGCGACCTTGTCGGGCGTGCCGACCAGGTCTTCGTAAGCGTACTTGTAGTTCTGCGCGACCTCGCGCAGCGTCCGGCCCTGCTTCAGGAAACGCTTCAGCGTGCCCTGCTGGCCGTTGGTGGTGAGCTCGCCCAGCGGCGCGTCGATGTCGAAGGTCGAGAAGTCGATGTCGGTCAGGCTGCCCATCTGCGCCAGCGCCAGCTCGGGCGCGGCTTCGCGATGGGCCTGGCGGCGCTGCACCCGCTCGCACGCCTCGGCATCGCTTTCACCGATCGTGGGTGCGCAGACGTAGAAGATCTTGCAATCGTCGGGATCGCGCCCGGCGGCCGTCACCTTCTTGCGCATCTCGCTGCGGAAGGTCTTCATCTCCGGAACGGTGCTGACGGCACAGAGCACGGCGTCCATGCGCTTGGACGCGAAGCTCTGGCCTTGCGGCGAGTTGCCCGCCTGCACCAGTACGGGATGGCCCTGCGGCGGCCGCGCGGTGTTGAGCGGACCGCGCGATGCGAAGAAGCGGCCCTTGAAATCGATGGGGCGCACTTTCGCCGGATCGACGAAGACGCCGCGCTCGCGATCCATCACGATCGCATCGGCATCCCACGACGACCAGAGCTGCAGCACGACCTCGACGAACTCGGCGGCCATCTCGTACCGCAGGTCGTGCTCGATATGCGCGTCGAGCCCGAAGTTCTGCGCCGCACGCTCGGCCGTCGAGGTCACGAAGTTGCAACCCACCCTGCCATTCGACATCAGGTCGAGCGTGGCGATGAGGCGCGCCAGGAGGTAGGGCGGATAGAAGCTGGTCGAGATGGTGGGCACGATGCCGAGCCGGCTGGTCGCCTGGGCCATCAACGGCACCAGCGGCAGCGGATCGTTCTTCGGCGCACGCAACGCACGCTGCAGGTAGAAATCCATCGAGCTGCCGTAGTTGTCGGGGACGAACACCGAGTCCTCGAGCAGCACGAAGTCGAAGCAGGCGCGCTCGGCGGCCTTGGCCAGGTCGACATGCAGGTCGGGGCGCGACCAGTCCTCGCCGCTGGTGCCGCCCCAGGGCAGGTTCCAGCCGTGGACGCCGAAGCTGTTGCCTAGAAACCAGCCGAGATGAAACAGACCCGCCGCCAAAGTGACCGCCTCCGCAGGGTGATAAACGCACCCTGCAAACAGCGGACCATTTAGGCGGGGTGGTCAGCCTTCCACGATCGACAGCAAGGCGGCGTAGTGGACGCTGGCGGCCAGCAGGACGGCGCCGTGCCACAAGGCGCGGCCGTACGGCAGGGAACGCGCCAGATGGAACACGACGCCCGCCGAGTAGATGACGCCGCCGGCCAGCAGCAGCGCCAGCGTCGTGCCGTCGAGCGACGCCATCAGCGGCTCGACGGCGATCAGGCCGATCCAGCCCAACGCCAGATAGAGGACGATCGAGATCGCCTCAATGCGACGCGGCTGGATGAGCTTGGCGGCGACTCCGGCCGCAGCCGCCGACCAGATGCCGGCGGTCAGTCCGACGGCCCACATCCCCGGCAGGCGGACGGCGAGCGGCGTGTAGGTGCCTGCGATCATCACGAAGATCGCCGCATGATCGAGCCGGCGCAGCCCCTCGCGCCAGCGGCAGGAATGCCAGACGTTGTAGATCGCCGAACAGCCCAGCATGGCTAGAAGCCCGACGATGTAGACGATGGCGGGCGCGAGCTGGCCGCCGTGGCGCGAACCGATCGCGGCCACCAGCATGACGACGGCGCCCGCCAGGCCGAGACAGAGTCCCGCAGCATGCACAGCCGCGTCGGCCCGATGCTCGCTTCTGATCAGGGTCATGCCCCTCTATTTTACCGCCGCTTGGGCCGGCGCACAGCCCGCACTTTGCCGCTCCTGCCGCCGCCGCAATAGAAGCGGTCGCCGTCGGCTTCGAGCCCGGATACAAGGACGCCCGGAGGCATCGCGAGCTTCTGCAGGATCTCGCCCGTGTCGGGATCGACGTGCCGCAGTTCGCTTTCGTCGCCCTCCCAAGTGGCATGCCAGAGCTCGCCGTCGTTCCAGGTGACTCCGGTGACGAAGCGGTTGGACTCGATGGTGCGCAGGATCTTGCCCGTCTCCGGGTCGATCTGATGGATCTTGCGCGCGCGATGCTGTGCCACCCAGAGGGTGCCTTCGGCCCACGCCATCCCGGCGGCGCCGCCGTCGGGGGTGGGAATGTCGCCGAGCACGCGGCCGGTCTTGGGATCGATCTTGTGGATGCGATCCTCGGCAATCTGGAACAGATGCTTGCCGTCGAATGCCGTCCCCGCATGCGCGGCAACGTCGATCGAGCGCACGGCCTTGCCGCTTTTCGGGTCGAAGGCGTTGATCTTGTCGCCCGAGGCGAACCACACGTTCTCGCCGTCGAAGGTGACGCCGGCGACGTTGTCGATGCCCGGGAAGGGTCCGTATTCCTGGAGGATCTCGGCAGGTGATGTCTTCATGGCGCTGAGCTTAATCGCTCGGCAGTGGGCCGGGGAGTAACAAGGTTGTCGTGAAACCCGGCAGCGGTCCCGTCATCCAGCGTCGCGCCCGCGCCTGGCCGTAGGACTGAACCTTGCCCGCCGCCGCCAGCGCATCGAGGGCGCGCTGCACGGTGCGCTGGCTGGCCGACAGCGCCGTGGCCAGTGCCGAGCTCGACCACGATTCGCCGTCGGCGAGAAAGGCCAGCACCTCGGCGTGCTCCTCTTCGACCGGTCGCGCCAGCACGACGACCTCGCGCGCGCGCCGCGGCGCCAGGGTGAATCCGCGCGGCGTGGCGTTCACGCCAGCCAATGGACGCAGCGCCGTGCGCAGCCGGCCCATCTCGACCCTGAGCCGGGCGCGATGGGACTCATCCACGTGCTTGGCGCGGAACGCCCGCGCCAGCAGCACCTCTCGCGATGCGTCGGCCGGCGAGGCTTCGCCCAGTGCCCGCGCCAGCGCGAACAAGACGGGGCGCGTCGCCAGCGAGACCACGGTGTTGCCCTGGCGCACGACGTGGCGACAGGCATCGACGACCAGCGCCTTGGAGGCCAGCAGCGTCTCGACCTCCTCGAGCCGCAGCATCCGCTCCTCGCCGTTCGCCAGAAGGCGCGCCGCGGGGGTGTTGAGCATAGCGGCGGCGCTTTCGACCTCCGCCGTCAGCGCGGGGATGTCCGCCTCGCGCGCGGCGCGGTGCGCCCGGGCCAGCGCGTCGCGCGCGGGCTTGGTGCGAAGGCGGCGCAGGGCGATGCCTGCCGTAACCAGCTCGTGGTTGGCCCTGAGCGCGGGCGGCAGCGGCTCGCGGTCGAGGTCGGCCAGTGCCTGCTCGGCGGCGTCGAGATGGCCCAACAGCAGCAGGCGCCGGATCGCGAGGTTGCCGGCGTGGGCGGCGTTGATGCGGTCGCCGTGCGCCAGAAGCGTCGTGCGTGCCGCATCGAGCGCCTTGGGCGGCCAGCCGAGGTCGCGCGACACCAGGGCGATCGCGGCTTCGGCGTCGACGCAGCGGGCTCGCGCGACCGCTTCCCGTGGCGCGAAGGCGCGCGCCGCGCGTCGCAGCAGGTCCTTGGCCTTGGCGAG
>JADHLS010000285.1 GCA_016780605.1 Reyranella sp. | reverse complement strand
AGCGGTGCGCGCGTCGGCCGGCGCCAGCTGCACCGGCGTGATGTCGTTCCAGGCGAGCACCGCCTTCTCGAGCGCGGCGATCGTCAGGTTGTGGGCGCTCGACGCCCGCGCGAAGCCGACCCGCTTGCCCTTGAGGTCGGCCAGCGACTGCAGGGTCGATCCCGGTGGCACCAGGATGGCCGAGCCCGATCCCGCCGCTTCGACGGCGGCAACATAGAGCAGCTTGGCCTTGGCCGCCTGGGCGAAGACCGGCGGCGTGTCGCCCACGGTGCCGTAGTCGACGCTGCCGACGTTCATCGCCTCGAGAAGGGGCGGCCCGAACGAGAATTCGACCCATTTCACGTCGACGCCCAACGGCTTCAGCCGCTTCTCGAGCACGCCATGCTGCTTGGCGATCAGCAGCGTGCCGCTGCGCTGGTAGCCGAAGCGCAGCTCGCGCGCCTTGGGCTGCGCCAACGCCGGCGCCGCGAGCACAGCGGCCGGCAAGGCGGCGAGGAGGTGGCGTCGCTTGATCATAAAATTCTCCGTCCGCCGCCGCTCGCACGGCGAGGCGCTCGCTTTGCATGAGTTTACGGGGTCGGCCGTCGCGGCCGCGGCGATGTCAGTCGAAGGCGCGGGCGAAGGCCCGACACGAGTGAAGGATGTGGACGCAGACGGTCATCGATCGTCTCCTGTGACGCTACAACAATTGGCGGCGAGCGTGGTCGCGGTCAATGAAACGAGTCGGTCGATTTGCCGGCACACGCTAGAATGAAATGCTGTCTCTCGGCGGAACGCCGGAAATTGGTCCGTTTGACCGGCGCCTGCAGCCCGCCAAGTATTTTGGTCGGCATTCGGAGTTCCGCCGCGAAAGGCCCGAACATACTGGTGCCGTTCGTCGAAACGCAGGCGACCTTCGCTCCCAAGCGGGTCTTTGCATGAAAATCACCGCCGCAGCCATCCCGATGGTCACCTTGGACGAGCCGCCCGACAACTGACCTGCCGGCGCCTTGCCATGGCGCCCCGGAAACGCTTGAGTAGCGGCATCACGTTGCGAGCCTCCCGTTTGTTGCCATGTGCATCGCCGAATTCGCGCAGCTCCCGTGACGTCTGAAGCGCCGCGGACGATAGGCATCGTCGGTGCCGGTTTTACAGGCACGATGCTGGCTGTGCATCTGGTGCAGCAGTCGGCAACCCCGTTGCGCATATTGCTGATCGACCGGGCGGGAACGGTCGGCGATGGCATCGCCTACGCGACGCCCAACGCCAGGCATCTGCTCAACGTGCGCGTCGCCAACATGAGCGCCTACGATTCCGATCCCGACCATTTCGTGCGCTGGTTGGCACGCAGCGAGGCAACGGGCATGCCCGCGCCATCTGGGGCCTTCGTTTCGAGAGGCCTCTATGGACGATATCTGCGCAGCACGCTCTCGGAGTGTCTGGCGACTCATTCCGGCTCGTCGGTGATCGGTGTCGCGGCCGAGGTGACGAGGCTGCAGGTGGAGGAGGGAGGTGTCCGGCTGACGACATCCAATGGTGATGATCATCTCGTGGACCGCGCCGCGCTCTGTGTCGGCAATTTCCCGCCCGCCTTGCCGGTCGTCCCGAAGGCCACACCGCTCGGCGCCAAACGCTACATCGCCAATCCATGGAGCGGAGCTCTATCGCAGATCGGAGTCGACGATACTGTCCTGGTAGTCGGCACCGGCCTGACCATGGTCGACGTGGTGATCGACCTTCGCTCGCGCGGCCATCGCGGCCGCATCGTCGCCGTCTCGCGACGCGGGTTCCTGCCGGTGGGACATCGCGAGGTCGGCACTTACCCATCGTTCCTGCCGGCAGACTGCCTGCCGCAGTCGGTCGTCGCGCTGATGCGTACGGTGCGGCGAGAGATTGCGACTGCCGCCAAGCGCGGCATCGATTGGCGGGCCGTGCTCGACGCCTTGCGGCCGCAGACCCAGGCTTTGTGGCGAGCACTGCCGACCGCCGAGCGCCGGAGGTTCCTGCGGCACCTGAGACCTTACTGGGAGGTGCACCGCCATCGCGTGGCACCGGTGGTCTCTGCCGAGATCTCCACCCTGCAGCGCGCCGGACAACTTGTTGTCCATGCAGGCCGGACGGCAGGCGTCGAGCTCACCGACACCGGCGTGGTCCTGATCATCAGGCGCCGCGGCGAGACAAGGCTGCCTCTGGAGGGCGACTGGCTTGTGAACTGCTCTGGCCCGCAGCTCGACTACGAGCGCATCGACGATCCGTTGATCAGGACGATGTTCGATGCGGGTCTCGCCAAGCCGGATCCGTTGTCGCTCGGCCTCGATGTCAGCGACGACTATCGCCTCATCGACAGGGACGGTCGGTCGTCGGACGTGTTGTTCGCGCTGGGACCTCCCATACGCGGCGGTCTGTGGGAGACAACAGCGGTGCCTGACATCCGCAAGCAGTGTGCGGCGCTGGCGATCCAGCTGTGCGAGGCGTGGCGCCGGTATTCTGCAGGCTGAGGTACTTTCTCGGTTGGAAAATTAGTCTAAAGCCGCACCCATCCCCGCTTCAGGGAATGATAGACGGTCAGCCCGATCACGAATGCCAAACCGATATTCCAGACCGACAGGCCGGCCGTCACGATCGTAGCGAACCGTTCGCCCTTGTCCTTGCTGAAGTCGCATGCGCCAAGGGCAAGCTGCGCGCCGGTCAGGAACAGGATGACGCCCAACACCTCGTGCGGAATCGCGGCAAAGATTGATTGAATGGAGCCGCTGACAAATACCGCTAGCAGTAACAGCGTGGCTCCAAGGATGATGCTGGCCCCGCCAGTGCGTGCGCCGAACCTGACATGACCGGCCATTCCGCCGGCACCGTGGCACATCGGAATGCCGCCAATGCTGGAGCCGAACAGATTCATGAGGCCGGTGGAGACCGACACGCTGCGCTCAGTTACGGGGCGATCTGGGAACAATCGATTGTTTTCTTCCGTGATTGCAATGATGGCGTTGCCCAGCGTCAAAGGAACCTGAGGAAGCGCGAGAAAGACAACTCCGATTACGATGTCTGACCAACGAACGTCTGGCAATGTGAGGGCCGGTAACCGTGCTTCGATCTTGACTGCTCCCAAGGCGGCCAATAGCTGCGGGTCGCGTAAGATCGCGACGGAGGCTCCCCCGATCAGCAGCAGGAACATGACCGGGATAACTCGGTTGCTTAGAAACAAGAGCGTGAGCAGGAGCAGACCGAGGCTAAGAATCCAGCCGGCAGCCATGAATTTGCTACCTTCGATCATGAAGCCGATTCCGAGGCCGAGAACGATGCCGATGGCGACCGGCCGGCTTACTAGGTCGGTGACTCGCTTGGTCAGGCCTGTAAGTCCTAGCACCAACCATATCAGACCTGTGACGAACGACGCCACATACACCGCGCCAGCCGTGATCGTCGCGGTCTGTGCCGCTTGGGTCGTCGCCACGGCGCCGATCGCCTTCATCGGTTGCACTGGGAAAGGCGTCTTGTAGTACAGGCCGCACACTATCAGCGACACGCCGAAGGCGAACAGAACACCGAAGGGATCAACCCCGAGAACGGCGATGTAGGCAACTACAAATGGCACCAACGTGCCAAGGTCGCCGAAGGCCCCGGCCCATTCCATGCGATCAAAGCGGTTGGCCAACGGCTGTGGCGCTGGTGGTACTCTTGGTTCGTTCACACTCATCACCAAATGCTACACGGATGAGGGTCAGGACACCTCCCGGCTTTTGTAGGGCCGAGGGGACCGGGCTTTGGCACAGCGACGTCGAGAAGACCTGCTTCACGCTCCGGCGCGATGAAAGGATTTGCCGCTCACGATGACGCTCGAGCGAAGCACTTCTGCAACAAGCCGGCACTTTGGTTCTTCCGGCCATTTACGACGTGCCAGGAGAAGTCGATCTTGGATGGATGAACCTCGAAGACAAGGCCGTCGATACCGAGATAGCCCGCGTGCTGGCCGTGGCTCTGGCCATCGGCGCGGATAGAGGTCTGAACGAAACGTTGCGGGGTCTGGCCGGTGTTGCGGTGGGCGCCGCCTTCGCCGTGAGCCAACCCGATCAGAACTCGTGGTTGACCGTTGAATCCGGTCGGGTTGTCGCTACAAGACGGCCGCCGAGCGGCGTCGCCACGGTCGAAAGCGAGGCGCTTCGCGCCAATGGTCACTCCATCGCCCGAGCGATGAGCACGGCCCTGGTCCAATCCACGGCGCTGGCCGATGCGGCGAAGCTGGTGGGTCCGTTGCTGGGGCCGCAGGAGGTCCCGTCGCGACGGCAGTTTGCCGCGCTCATGCCCTGGGCGCCTGCGCTCGAGCAGATCGCCTACAAGACGGCGGCCTCCATCGCTGTGACGCTCGATCTCTTGCGACCCCACATCTTGTCCGACCTTCACGCCGGCGCGCGGGTCCGGCCGAGGCTGCTGCGACAATACTGGCAACGGATGCATGCGGCAGCGCAGTTCTTCCTGCTGGCGTCGGACGCGGCGGCCGGCCCCTGGCTTGGTGAGATGGCCCGCCAGTTCGACTGGGGCAACTGGACGCCGACCTTCACCTTGCTGCGCGAACGTACGACATGGCTCGCGGCATGTGCCGCACGTTCTGCCGCGGCGTTTGGTGAGCCGGTCGTTCCCGGCTACCTCGCGGCGCTCGAGGGCGCCGCGCACCCATTCCGCGCCTTCGACGCTCTATTCGGACTGGCAGCGATCGCGCTTGGAAATCCGACGCTGGCGCCCTCGATCGCGGCGGACATCCGCCTGTTGCGCCGTGGCGCCGATGCAAGAGGTGGATTGACCTCACCCTACGTCCGCCACGCCTATGCCGACGCCATCGCTTTGATCGATCGGACGGCGAGTTGGGCGGGTGGCGATGCTGAGGAGATCGTAGCGCTGGGCTGGGCGGCAGGGAGCTCTTCCGGGCTTGCCACCGACATCGCATTGCGGACCGACCCGGCGATCGTCACGCAGTCCGGCCACTTGCTGGGTTTCGTCACGCTGCCGGTGGTTTTTGCGACGCCCGTTGCCGAATTCAATCCCGACCGCAGGACCGGCGGCAAGGCACGCCAAGCGACGCCGACTGATGCCATCGCTGATGTATTGCGCGGGGCGTGGGGCGCCCCGTCTAAGACGGCCCGTGTCCTGCATTGAAGGACGACGTGCGGTGACTGGTTTCGCAGGAATTTGCCGGTTCCTGAGCATGACTTCCTTCGCGCGCGCTCAACTTTGACAAACGCAACCATTGCACGCGTGTCCCGCTGGGGGCATTTCAAGATAGCCGGAAGGCCGCGGGATTTGATGGAGCAGCTTGCGCCGCGTCACCAAGTGCTAAAGCGTCACGAAGAGTTTCGTGGGCTCCGCTACGACCAGCGAGGCAACGATGGCCCAGAACCTAGGCTCGATCTGTCGACGTGGCATGTGCCGCATCATCTGTCGGATCGGCTGAGCCGCGCCGTCCGATAAGTCGATTTGTCGTCAGAGCACGACCGGCCTTTTCGTCCAGCGTACGAGGGCCGGAGGAGTAGAGCCATGTCAGAACCTTTCGTCGTCGAGGTCTGGGGCGAGCCGGCCGGCGTCGTCCTCCAGGAAGGAAATGCCCTGCGCTTTCATGCGATCGCCCGCCGTTTCTTCGAGCTGGATGGCGTGCAATTCACCACCCGCGGCCATGCCCGGCTCGCCGCGGCCGAGCTCGTCCGCGCCAGACCGATGGGCAGAGTCGCCATATGAGAGAGTCAAAGGCGATAGGCTCTCTGGCGATCGGAGTCCGCCAAGTGGATCGCGATGTCCGTCTGGAACACGAATCCTCGATTGGTATCGACGGCAGACATGATGTCGTCGATCGCCTGCGCGTCGAGTTCGCGGCGACCGCGGAGCACTACGACCGCACGGCGTCGTTTCCGTTCGAGAATTTCCATCGCCTGTCCGAAGCCGGACTGCTTGCCCTGACGGTGCCGCGCAAGTTCGGTGGCGCCGGTGCGGGGCTGGCCGATGCCATCGCCGTCGTCGGCGGCATCGCGCGCGGCGAGCCGTCGACCGCGCTGGTGCTGGCCATGCAATACGCCATGCACGCCAGCATTCCCGCCCGTGCCTGGCCGTCGCATATCGTCGAGCGCCTGGCGCGCGAGGCGGCGGCCGGCGTCTCGCTGGTCAATGCGCTGCGTGTCGAGCCCGAGCTCGGCACGCCGGCGCGCGGCGGTCTGCCGGCAACGGTCGCCCTCTGCAACGAGTTCGGTTGGCGTCTCCGCGGGCACAAGATCTACTCGACCGGGATTCCCATCCTGTCGTGGCTGGCGGTCTGGGCGCGCACCGATGAGGAGGAGCCGAGGGTCGGTACCTTCCTCGTTCCGGCCAAGGCCGCCGGCGTGCGCATCGTCGAAACCTGGGATCACCTCGGCATGCGCGCCACGGGCAGCCACGACGTGATCCTGGAAGACGTCGAGATCCCGGCCGATCACGCCGTCGATATCCGGCCGCCCAAGGCGTGGACGTCGCCGGACGCCGTGCAAGTCGCCTGGGGCGCCCTGCTCGTGGCCGCCGTCTATGACGGGATCGCGCGTTCGGCGCGTGACTGGCTGGTCGATTTCCTGCGCGACCGCAAGCCCGCCAATCTCGGGGCGTCGCTCGCCACCCTGCCGCGCATGCAGGAGGCGGTGGGCGAGATCGAGACACTACTGGCTGCGAACGCCCGCCTTCTGCGTAGCGCTGCGCTCGACCTCGATGATGGCCGGCCGCCGGCGCCGAGCGAGGCTGGCATGCTCAAGTCCATCATCACCA
>JADHLS010000284.1 GCA_016780605.1 Reyranella sp. | reverse complement strand
CCAGGTCCGAAGATGTCGCTCGAAGCGCTGGCGCACCGGCCCGCCGCGCGGCAGGCCGCGCGCCTTGAACATGGCGCCTTCGAGGTTGCCGCCATTCGCGGCATGGCCCGCCACGAGGTGGAGCTGGTCGGCATGGCGCTGCAGGGCGCGCACGAGCTGCACGGGATTGCCGCCCTCGGCGAACACGCGATCGAGAGCGCGGTCCAACGCCACGAGGTCGCCGTCGAAGGTCGCCGCGACGACGTCGTCGATGCCGATCGCCGCCGTGTCGCCCAAGACCGCCAGCGCGTCGTCCAGCGTCACGGTCTTGGCCCCGTCGGCCTCCTTGTAGAGCAGGAGCTTGTCGATCTCGCTGCGGCTCTGGCCGCGATCGCCGCCCAGTCGCTCGACGATCCATTCGAGAGCGTCGGTGTCGACGCTGAGACCCTGGCTGCGGGCGGCACTCTCGACCAAACCTTCGAGGGCCGCCTCGTTGTCCATGTAGCAGGGCAAAGCGGCGAGGCAGGCCTCGGTCTCGGCCAAGGTGCGCAGACCCGAACGCGGCGTGAGATTGCCGCCCTCGATCACGATCAGCGCATCGCCGGCCGCCGCTTCGACCAGGTTCTCCAGCGCCGCCGTGGTCTCCTCGCCGGCCGGCCGAACGCGGATGACGCGCCGGCCGCCCATCAGCGACATGGCGCCGAACTCGTCGGCCAGGCGCGCCGGGTCGTTCTTGAGAACGTCGCCCGCGATATCGACGACGCGAAACGGGTCCTTGAGGTCCTCGCAGACGGTCTTGGCCAGCGCCAGCGCCCGCTCGGCGACGAGGCCGTCGTCGTTGCCGTAGACGACGACGCCGCGGATCTTCGGATCCGGCTTCTTGAGGAAGGCTTCGACCTGGCGCGGTTCGATCTTCAATCAATAACCTCGTCCTGAGGAGCGTCGCGCAGCGACGCGTCTCGAAGGACTGCTATCACACGGTCGCCCACCCTTCGAGACGGGCCCTTCGGGCCCTCCTCAGGGTGAAGTGGGATCTTACACCACGACGTTGACGATCCTGTTGGGCACCACGATCACGCGCTTGGGAGCCTTGCCGTCCAGCCCACGGGCGAGTTCGGGCAGCGCCAACGCCGCCTTTTCCGCTTCGTCCTTCGGCGAATCCTTGGGCAGCTGCAGCGTGCCGCGCAGCTTGCCGTTCAGCTGCACCGCCACCGTAACGGTGTCGTCGACCAGCAGCGCGTCCTCGGCCAGCGGCCAGGGCGAATCCGCCAGCAGCGACTTGTGGCCCAGCGTCTGCCACAGCTCCTCGGCCAGATGAGGCGTCATCGGGCCGGCCAGGCGCACGAAGATCTCGAGTGCCTCGCGCTTGGCCCACCTTGTGGCATCGTCCTCGGGCTTCACCTGGTCGATCGTGCTGGCAAGTTCGTAGAGCCGCGCCACCGCCTTGTTGAAATGGAAGGCTTCGATGTCGGCCGAAACGCCGGCGATCGCCTTGTGGGCGGCGCGACGCAGCGCCGTCGCGGCCTCGGGGAAGGTCGCGGGCTTGGGCGTGCCGACGGGCGGCAGCTCGCCGATCGCCTCGCTGGCGATGCGGAACAGCCGCTGCTGGAAGCGCCAGGCGCCGGTAACGCCGGCCTCGGTCCATTCGAGATCGCGCTCGGGCGGGCTGTCGGACAACATGAACCAGCGCGCGGTGTCGGCGCCGTAGTCGTGGATGATCTGGTCCGGGTCGACGACGTTCTTCTTCGACTTGGACATCTTCTCCGAGCGGCCGACCTCGACCGGACTTTTGTCGGAGACGCGCACGACGTTGCCGCCGCCCCCCTTGTCGCTGGGCGTGCGCTCGACTTCCTCCGGCAACAGCCATGAGCCATCGGCGGCGCGGTAGGTCTCGTGGCACACCATGCCCTGGGTGAACAGGCCGTCGAATGGCTCGTCGAGGCTGGTCATCTGCACTTCACGCATGGCGCGAGTCCAGAAGCGCGAATAGAGCAGATGCAGGATCGCGTGCTCGACGCCGCCGATATACTGATCGACGGGCATCCAGTAGTCGTGCTCTTCGCGGTCGAATGGCGCCGTCGCGAGATTGGGCGAGGTGAACCGGTCGAAGTACCAGCTCGAATCGATGAAGGTGTCGAGCGTGTCGGTCTCGCGTTGCGCGGGGCCGCCGCATTGCGGGCAGCTGACATGCTTCCAGGTCGGGTGTCGGTCCAGCGGATTGCCCGGCTTGTCGAAATCGACATCCTCGGGCAGCTCGACCGGCAGGTCCTTCTCCGGCACCGGGACGATGCCGCACTTGGCGCAATGGATGACCGGAATGGGACTGCCCCAATAGCGCTGCCGCGACACCAGCCAGTCGCGCAGGCGGTACTGCGTTGTGCCCTTGCCGACGCCCATCTCCTCCAGCCGGGCGATGACGCGCGCCTTGGCGTCCTCGACGCTGAGACCATTCAGGAAATCGGAGTTGATGATGATGCCGTCCTCGACGAACGGTTCGGCGGCGACGCTGAAGCTCGCCGGGTCGGCGCCCTCGGGCATCACCACCGGGATGATCGGCAGGCCATACTTGGTCGCGAACTCATGGTCGCGCTCGTCGTGTCCGGGGCAGCCGAAGATTGCGCCGGTACCGTATTCCATCAGCACGAAGTTGGCGGCGTAGACCGGCAGCGTCTTGCCCGGGACGAGCGGATGCTTGGCGAGCAGCGGCAGCTTGTAGCCGATCTTCTCGGCGGTCTCGATCTCGGCCGCCGCCGTGCCGGTCTTGCGACTCTCGGCAACGAAGCGCTGCAGGCCGAGGTCGTTCTCTGCCAGGTCGGCGACGATCGGGTGTTCAGCCGACAGGGCGGCAAAAGTGGCGCCGTACAGCGTGTCGGGCCGGGTGGTGAAGATCTCGAGCTTGCCGCGATCGGCGCCAGATGCGTCGGTCAGTTGCCAGAAGACGCGGGCGCCCTGGCTCTTGCCGATCCAGTTGGCCTGCATCAGGCGCACCTTCTCGGGCCAGCGGTCGAGCGTGCCCAGCCGCTCCAGCAGCTCGTCGGCGAAGTGGGTGATCTTGAGGTTCCACTGGGTGAGCTTGCGGCGTTCGACCGGCGCGCCGGTCCGCCAGCCCTTGCCCTCGATCACCTGCTCATTGGCCAGAACGGTGTTGTCGACGGGATCCCAGTTGACCCACGCCTCCTTGCGGTAGGCCAAGCCCGCCTTCCAGAAGTCGAGGAACATCTTCTGCTGATGGCGGTAGTAGCTCGGATCGCAGCTGGCGAGCTCGCGACTCCAGTCGAGCGACAGGCCCATCGACTGCAGCTGCTTCTTCATCGTGGCGATGTTCTCGTAGGTCCACTTCTTGGGATGGACCTTCTTCTCCAGGGCGGCGTTCTCGGCCGGCAGGCCGAAGGCGTCCCAGCCCATCGGGTGCAGTACGTTGAAGCCGCGGGCGCGCTTGTAGCGCGCGATCACGTCGCCCTGCGTGTAGTTCCGTACGTGGCCCATATGGATGCGCCCCGACGGATAAGGAAACATCTCGAGCACGTAGTACTTGGGCCGCGCCTTATCCATGCGGGCACGGAAAGTCTGGCGCTCGTCCCAGACCTTTCGCCACTTGGCCTCGGTCTCACGGAAATTGTAACGCACGGGTGTCGACGACACGGTCCTGTTCCCAAAAAAGCGAGTCTATAGCCCAGAAATGACTGGGGCCGCAGCGGATGCCCGGTGCAGCCCCGATCGTCAAGCGTCGCGATTGGACGTCAAGGGCCGCCGGCGATCCGCAGCTGGCGCGCCCGCGTGAGGATGGCGTTCTCGATGTCGATGTTGGTGCGCGGGTCGACCTGGGCGTCGACCCAGGCGCCGCCCCGGGGCGAGGTCTGCTGCTTGAACACCGAGACCCGCACGCCGTCGGCCCGCAGCTCGCGGTCGAGGATTGTGACCTGGACCTTCATGCGCTCGTTGGGGGTCTCGGCCGGGGTGTACCAATCGGTGATGATGACGCCGCCGAAGGGGTCGGCGGAGACCAGGGGGATGAAGTTGATGGTGTCGAGGGAGGCACGCCACAGATAGGCGTTCACCGCCACCCCGGAGCCGGAATCGTCCTTCTCCTTGGGCTTGGCGCCGAACAGCCCGCCCGGACCGAACAGGCTGCCCTCTTCGCGGTTGCGGCCGCCCGTGCCCTGGTTGATCTGGCGCCTGATGTCGCCCTTGGTGTTGTTGCGGGCGTCGCTCTCCTTGACCGCGTCGGTGTTGCCGCCGCAGCCAGCCATGCTGACTGCAAAAATCCCTGCCATAATTACAGACAAAACGGTGGAATTAGCCGAGCCCGGCGTCATTGGCGTCCCTTTGTTCTTTTGGCGAAGATACCATACCCGCCGGGCGCACCTAAAGCGCAAGGGGTGCGCCTTAGCAAGCGGCGGGATAGCGCACAGCCGACAAGTTCGCCATCAGAATTGCAGGCTTAAGAGGTAGTCCTTTTATGATACTGACAGGCAGGCCCCGGCCTTCGATTGTTCCTCGCGACGCGCAGAATCATACGATAAGTGGCCCAAAATGTGACAAAGACGCCACAGGTACGGGGAGAATCGTGCGGCCCCGCGTCCATTTCTTGACCCTTGTTTGGCCGAAGTGTTTTATTCCTGAGGCCGTATTGGCGGGGTCCGTGTGTCGCCGAGTTTCGGGCTTCCACTTCCGCCGGTCGGACAGGCCTTTTGGTACGTACCAGTCTCTGATCAATGAGAGAGGGAGAATGATGAAAAAGCTTCTACTCGGCTCGACCGCCTTGGTCGTCGGCGGAGCGATAGCCGCCCCGGCTATGGCCGCCGATCCGATCAAGATGGGCATCGGAGGTTATTACACCTTCTATGCCATGGCCGGTAACATCGACACGACCTACGCCTACAACGGGCAGATCCAGACCTACAAGGGTCTGGCCTTCACGCAGGAAGGCGAAATCCACTTCATCGGCCAGACGAAGCTCGATAACGGCACGTCGGTCGGTCTGACGGTCGAGTTGGAAGCCTGGAACCCGAGCTCCGCGATTGCCAACGCGCAGATCGACGAAGCCTTCCTCTTCGCCTTCGGCGATTGGGGCCGCGTCGAAGTTGGTTCGCGCGACGCTGCTTCATATCGTATGTATTACGGCACGCCGTCGGCGCTGATCGGCTGGGGCGCCATTCAGCACAACCATAACTGGATCAACGGCCAAGTCCTTGCGAACAACAAGGCCTACGGTCGTACGATGGCGACGACGAACACGCCGCAGTGGCAGGACGTCAACCGCATCAACTACTTCACGCCGCGCTTCCAGGGCCTGCAGATCGGTGTCGGCTACGCTCCGAAGCTGAACGGCAACGCCCTGCAGTCGTCGAACTATGTCGCCGCCGGTCAGAACGGCGCCGGCATCTGCGGCTACAACAACGCCACCAACATCAACAACTGCCCGACGGCGGACTACGCCTGGCAGGATCTGTTCGATATCGGTGCCAACTACCTGAACAAGTTCGGTGACTTCACCGTCGCTCTGTACGGTGCGTTCGCCTACGCCTCGTTCGTCCCCGGCTTCAACCCGTACGCGCCTTCGGCCAACATGCTCACCGGCGCCAACCTCAGTGCCTGGAAACAGTGGGTTGTCGGTGCGCAGTTCGGCTACGCCGGCTTCACCGTCGGTGGCGCGGTCGGCTACGACAACAACGGCCTCGGTGCGAACTACTTCACCGGCGTCGACAACGACACCCGCTTCTACACCGCCGGTATCATGTACGAGACCGGCCCGTGGCAGATGTCGTTCATGTGGGCCGGCTTCTACAACACCAACGGTAACGGCTCGGCTGGCATCACCGGCTTCACCACCGCGACCAACTCCTACAACGGCACGGCGGTCTTCAACACCGCGGCCTGCGGCGGTGTCCCGGGCGTGAACAGCACCTGCTTCAACGGCAACCCGGCAACGGCACTGACGTTCGGCGGTGAGACCATCAACAAGTGGGAAGTCGGTGCCAACTACGCGCTCGGACCCGGCATCAAGCTGGTCGGCGGTGCGATGATGTACACCGCGGGCGGCCCGACCAACGCCGTCTCCGGCAGCAGCTGGGTGTTCCTGCTCGGTATGGACCTGCGCTTCTAGTCGCAGGCTGAACTCGATAGGCCGGCAACGGCAAACGGAAGAGCGGGCGAAAGCCCGCTCTTTCTGTTTGCGGCGCATCGAGAATAGTTGCCTGTAGAAGCGGCGTGCTCAAAGATTGACTCAATGGCCCGTTCGCAGGTCCCGGTGCCTGAGGGCATCAAGCGCATCATCGCCAGCGGCTGCTTTGGCGAAGCCGCCGCCTCACTGCGAACCCTGGCCGAGCGCGAGCCGTCGGTGGCCGTCCTCACCGCCCTGGCCGACATGAACCTCCAGCTGGGAGAGCTCGCCGAAGCAAAAGAGAATGCCCTGAAGGCCGTCGAGACCGACGCCAGAAACCATTCGGCGCGCGTCGTCCTGGCGCGCGTAAGGGCAGCCCTGGATGAGGACGACGCGGCCCTGGCTGATTTCAGGGCGGCTCTCGCACTTGCTCCGCCCTGGATGCCAGCGCCCGCAGCCGGCGGTCCGGTCGCTATCCCCGCGCACCAGGCGCTGCACAATCTCGAGCAGCTCATCTACCTGGAAGAGGTCGACCATCTCGCGCCCGGCACTCTGTTGCCCGCGCCCAATGAGCTCCGCGAACTGGCGAAGCGCAAGCTCACCCAAGTGCTCGAGCAGGCCGCGGAGATACCGACGATCCCGTTGGGCGGCCAATATGGTCGGATCCTGGC
>JADHLS010000283.1 GCA_016780605.1 Reyranella sp. | reverse complement strand
GATCGCCGTCGTGCTGATCGTCGCCGCGCTGACCGGAATGCTGGCCTGGCGCAACGTGCTGGCCGAGCGCCGGGCCACGACGGCCACGACGCGCCAGCATGCGCTCGAGCTGCGCACCCAGACCTTCATCGACCTGGCCCACGATGCCGTCGCCGCCGACGCCGACGAGGCGGGCCTCGCGCGGGCGACCGAGAGCGCGGCGACGGCCTGCGCCGCCAAGCGCGTGGCGATCTGGCGGCTCAGTCGCGATGGCCGCACGCTCACCTGCGAGGACTGCTTCGACAGCACGGTGCATGACCACACAATGGGCCTCGCCCTGCATCGCGACGAGATGCCGAACCTGTTCGCCGCCCTGGCCAAGGGTGCGGCGATCGATACCGCGGAGGCCGGCCGCGACAAGCGGACGTCGGAGCTGTTCGCGAACTACCTGCAGCCGCTCGAGATCAGCAGCGTCTATATCACGCCCATCGCCATGGCCGGCCGGCTGATGGGCATGATGACGGTCGAGGATCCGCGGCGCGGCGATCACGCAACGGGTCTCGAAACTTTCTGCGATGCCCTCTCGATCCTGTTGGCGCTGCGCTTCACGGCCGCGGCGGCACCCACACCTGGCGCGCAGGCGACGGTCGTCGCCGCCGCCGCTCAGGCCGCGGCCGCCGCCAAGGATGAACCCGCCGAGGCGCAGGACAGCTTCGCTCAGCGCCAGACACGTCTCGAGCGCACCCTGCTGGCTCAGAATGCGCCGATGGAAAGCCTGATCGAGAGCGCGATCGACCGGGCCGCGATCGGCGTCATCAAGCTGCCGAACTGGACGACTGTCGCACAGCGTCCATCCGATACCGGACAGCGCACGGCGATGGACGCAATCATCCAGGAGCTGCGGCGTAGCATCGAAACGAGCGGCGTGTGCTATGCGGCATTGCTCGACGACCAGATCGTTCTGGCGGCCTTCCTGCGCGACCGAAGGTCTGTGGAGGGCCATGCCGAGTGCATGGCGGCGGCCATGCTCGAGTTGCGTGACCGCCTGATCGAGCTGGAGGATCGCTGGGGCACCAGCCTTGACTTCCGCCTCGCCATCGACATCGGCACCGTCATGGCCTCGACGGTTGGCACCGATCCGCCGAGCCGCAACTTGTGGGGCGGCGCGATCGGCGTCGCCAAGGTCCTGGCCGGCACCACGTCGCGCCGTACCATCGCTGCGTCGGAGACGGCCTATGACCTCCTGTCGACGCAGTACCTGTTCCGCCCGCGCGGCAGCTACTTCCTGCCCGAGACCGGCAACATGCGCACCTTCGTGATGGTCGGTCGCATATGAGCGTGCAGGCCGAGCGCTACGCCCTACGCCCCTGGCCGCGCCGCGCGCTCGCCAGGATCGGCGCGGCCACCATCGCCGGCACCAGCCGCCTGCTGCTGTTCGTGTCGTTCGCGACCACCGTCGCCATCGCGGCGTTTCGGCGCGAGGCGTGGCGAGTGCCAGTGTGGGTCGAGTTCAAGCGCGTGCTGCACGGAGTCGCCGTACGCTCGCTGCCGACCGCCATCGTCACTGGCGGGCTGATGGCCTTCGCGCTCGTGACCCAGGCGATCTACTGGCTGGCGCAGACCGGCACGCAGGGTCTGGTCGGTCCGGTGATCGTGATCGTGTTGATTCGCGAGCTGGTGCCCATCCTGGTCGGCCTGATCGTCTTCGGTCGCAGTGGCACGGCGACCCTGATCGAGCTCGGCGAAGCCCACCCCAGGGGATGGATGCGGCTGTTCGAGATCCAGGGCCTTGATCCCCTGGCCTTGCTGGTGTTGCCACGGGCAGTCGCCTTCGCCCTCGGCTCCTTCTGCCTCGGTACCATTCTGCTCGCCTCCACCTTGCTCGGCAGTTACCTGCTGGCCTACGGCCTAGAGCTCATCGCCTATTCCTTCTGGGACTTCGCCGATCTGGTCCAGCGCAGCATGAAGGTGCAGGACTTCATCGTCCCCCCCATCAAATGCATCGTGATCGGCTACCTGGTGGCGCTCACCTGCTGCTCGACCGGCCTCGCCCGGCGCGACGACTCCGATGAGTTGCAGCGGCTGGTGCCTCGCGGCTTCGTCCGCTCCGCGCTCGCCATCCTGCTCGTCAACACCATGTTCGACCTGGTGGTGTGATGGCGCTCGCTCCCCGTCGATCGGTCCTGTCGCTGCACGGGGTCACTCTCGCCGAGCGGCACTTCTCGACGCGGCCTGCTCATCTCGATCTCGAATTGCCGCGCGGCGAGGTGGCGCTGGTCCAGGTCGAGGACGAAAGCGATGCCGCCACGCTGGTCGACCTGTGCCTTGGGCTGAGCGATCCCGTCGGCGGCAACGTGCGGTTCCTCGGCGTCGACTGGCAGAGCAGCACGCCGCGCGACCGGTTCGCCCGCCGCCGCCGCATCGGCGCCGTCGTTCAGACCGATGTCTGGCCCTCACATTTGACGGTGCTCGAATCGGTGCTGGTGGCGCATCTCTACCATTTCAAGCAGCCGCGCGCCGAGGTGATCGCCGACGCCACGGAGCTGGCGCGGCTGTTCGGCCTGCCGGGACTTCCCGTAGGCCGGCGCGAGACGACGCCTCAACGCGCCCTGGTGCGGGCTGCCTGCGTGCGCGGATTCCTCGGCTCGCCCGACCTGATCGTGGTACAGGATCAGGTGCTCGACCAGTCGCCCGACCTCGCCGTGCCCATGGCGCAGGCGATCTCGGCAGCGCGCGACCGCGGGGCTACGGTGCTGTGGATCACGGCGAGCCTGGCCGCCCAGGCTGCGCAGTTCGTCCAGGCCAATCATGAGCTGAGGCTGGGCGACCATGGCCTGGTGCAGGTGCGGAGGCTGCGATGAAGCGCTCGATCTTCGGGGTCTACCAGCTCGACGAGGCGGTCGGCGCGGTCGTCCTGGCCTGCATCGGCCTGTTCGCGGCCGTGCTGATCAATGCCGGCCTGCTGAAGGACTGGTTCCAGCCCTCCTTCACGCTGCGCATCCTGCTGCCCGATGAGGGCGTGTCGGGCCTGGCGCCGGGTGCAGAGGTCCAGGTGCTGGGCACGCGCGCCGGCGAGGTGCGCCGCATCGTCATCGACCCCAATCAGCGCATGCATGCGATCGCCCGCGTCGAGGACCAGATGCGACCCTTCATCCGCCGAGATTCGGTGGTGTCGATCCGCCGCCAGTTCGGTGTGGCGGGCGCGGCCTATATCGACATCTCCCGCGGCGTCGGGCCGGAGCTCGACTGGTCTTACGCCGTGATCGCAGCACAAAGCGAGCGCGCGGCGACCGATACACTCGGCCAGATGATCGATGAACTGCGCGCCAAGGTCATGCCGCTGATCGACGACGTGCAGAAGGCGGTACAGGCCTTCACCGCCGTGGCCCAACGCGCCACCGATCCGCAGGGACCGCTGGAGCAGACGCTGACCTCGGCGGCGGGCATTGCCCGCAAGGTCGAGGACGGCAAAGGCCTGGCCGGGCGGCTGATCAGCGACGAGAAGCTGCCAGCCGACCTCGAGGCGAGCCTGGCGAGCGTGCGCGAGCTCGCCGCCCAGCTCGAGCGCACCTCCAAGGATCCACGCATCGCACAGATCCTGGTGAAGACCGACGCCATCCTGAGCTCGCTGCAGGCGACCACGCGCGATCTCGCCACCACGACGCCGCAGATCACGCGCAACGTGCGGGACACGACCGACGTCATGCCGGCCACCCTGCTGCAGGCCCAGATCGCCGCGCGCGAGCTGGAGTTGCTGCTGGGCCAGCTGCGCCACAACTGGCTGTTTGGCGGCGGCGGCACGCCAGCGGCGCAGCCGACGCGGCGTGCGCCGGCCGTCGAGGTTCGCCCGTGAGCCGACCCTGGCTTGCTCTAGCCACCGCCTTGGCCCTCGCGGGATGCGGCGGCAGTTCCGCCGACACGGGGCCGCCGCCCGACATCAAGCTCGACCAGGCCAACACGGCGGGCACCCAGGCGCTGTCGATGGACATGCCCAGTCTCGCCGTCAAGCAGTACAAGGTGGCGCTGAGCCGTGCCTACGAGCGCGATGACGCCGCCGCCATCGCCGACGTGGCCTACAACCTTGCCCTTGCACAGATGAAGGCGGGCGATGCGAAAGGAGCGCTCGTCACTTTGCGCGAGACGCGCGGCGCTCTCGATCGGCGCCAGGCGCCGGTGCCGTCCGAGCTGATCCTGGTCCAGGCGGCCGCATCGTACCGCGCCGGCGACCTCACGGGCGCGGCGGCCGCAGCGCAGGAGGTCATCGAAAAGGGCGCCAAGGATCCCGATGTGGTGCCGCGGGCCTGGTTCATCCGCGGCCTGGTGGCCGCCGAGCGCGGTGATGGCGCAACGCTTGCCCAGGCGATCGGCGCCTTGCCGCTGTCCAAGCAGGCCGATCTCGAAGCCGATCGCCAGGAGCTGCAGGGCCGCGCCGCGCTCCTCGGCAGCCAGCCGGCCCAGGCATTGGCGCTGTTCGAGCAATCGGCGGCCAACCGCCAGCAGGCGCTCGACTATCGCGGCATGGCGCGGGCGTTGTCGTTGGCGGGCGACGCGGCGCTGCAGTCGAACGCCACGACCAACGCCGCCGACCTGTACCTGCGGGCCGGCCGCAGTGCGCTGCTGCAGGGCGACAATGCCACGGCGCTGCCGCTCCTGAAGCGCGCCGAGGATCTCGGCAAGCAGACCGGACAGACCGGCGTCGTCGAGGAGGTCGCGCGGCTGCGAAAGGTGGCGGCGGAGCAGACATCGAAGACCTGAGTACGGGGGAGTAAGTCATGATTTTAGGAATGTCGGTCGAGACCTTCACGTTCATCCACGTTGTGCTCAGCCTGGTCTGCATCATGACCGGCTTCATCGTCGTGGCACTGATGCTGCAGAGCGCGCCGATCGCGGGCTGGAATGCGTTCTTCCTGATCTCGGCCGTGCTCACCACCGTGACGGGCTTCTTCTTTTTCCCGATCTCGGGGATGACGCCGGCACAGGTCGTCGGCGCGGTCTCGATCGTCGCGTTGGCTGTGGCGCTGTATGCGATCTACGGACGGAAGCTCAAGGGCGCCTGGCGGGGAATCTACGCCGGCACCGCTGTCTTTGCCCTCTACCTCAATTGCTTCGTGGCCGTGGTCCAGTCGTTCAACAAGTTCCCCTACCTGCACAAGTTCGCGCCCACGGGCTCGGAGCCGGCTTTCGCCATCACGCAGCTGGTCGTGCTGATTGCGCTTGTCATCCTCGGCATCGCGGCCGTGCGGCGCTATCGTCCGGTGGATTGAGATCCCAACAAGGGAGAGCAGCATGCTCAAGACGGGACTTCTCGGGCTGGCGCTGTCGGCGCTGGCGGCGTCACAGGCCGTGGCGCAGAGCGGCACGGCCGACCGCGTCTACGTCATGGACTGCGGCCACAATGCCGCGTCTGACCAATCGCGCTGGTCGCCGGGCGTCAATGTCGGCAAGCCGATCGAGTTGTCGGACAACTGCTATGCCATCAAGCACGGCGATGACTGGCTGCTCTGGGACACCGGCTACCCGGATGCCATCGTCGAGAAGCCCGTCGTCACGCCGGTCGGCACGGCAAGCCGCGCCAAGACGCTGGTCGGCCAGCTCGGCGAGATCGGGCTCAGGCCCGCCAACATCAAGTACGTCGCCGTCTCGCATCAGCACGGCGACCATGTCGGCAATGTCGACCTGTTCCCCGAGTCGATGCTGCTGATCCAGAAGGCCGAGTTCGACTCCGCCTTCGCGCCCGACAAGAAGCCGCCGTTCAAGGCCGAGCGGCCGATGCGCAAGCTCGAGGGCGATCTCGACGTGTTCGGCGACGGCAGCGTCACCCTCCTGTCGACACCGGGCCACACGCCCGGACATCAGTCGTTGCTGGTGCACCTGCCCAACACCGGCTGGGTGATCCTCACGGGCGACGCCATCCACTTCAAGGACAACTGGGACAACAAGCGCGTCGCCTCGATGAACACCAGCGCCGAACAGACCCTGGCGTCGCTGAAGAAGCTCGAGGATCTGATGGTGCAGAAGAAGGCGCAGTTGTGGATCAACCACGACAAGGTGCAGAGCACCGGGCAAAAGCGCTCGCCGCAGTTTTATGATTGAGTTGGAGCGCGGACCTCCAAAGTCGCGGTTTACCGCGACGCGTCCGCTCATATTCTGTCGTCCTGAGCGCAGCGAAGGACCTCATCGCCGCTTGCAGTCGGCATGAGATCCTTCGCTTCGCTCAGGATGACATGAGCGGACCTGGAGGTCCGCGCTCCGTTACGACGGGCCGCTGCTGTGACGGGCGTCGAGCCGCGCCTGCGCGGCCAGCCGGATCGGGGCGTTGACGGCGCCGAAGCCGCGATAGCCGCGGCGTTCGACGATCTCGAAGAAGAAGCGGTCCTCGATCGTCGCGGTGTAGACCTGGAAGTACTCGGCGTCGCCTTCCCGGTCGTAGAAGATGTTGTGCGCCTTCAGCATATCGATCAGCTCCATCGAGAGCTCGCTCTTGGCCTCGAGGTCATCGTAGTAGTTCTCGGGCACCGCCAGCAGCTTCACGCCGTTGGCCTCCAGCTGGCGCACCGTCGCCAGCAGGTCGTCGGTCGCGAGCGCAATGTGCTGCACGCCCGAGCCAAAGACCTCCGACAGAAAGCGCGAGGTCTGGGTGCGGCTGGATTGCGAGCCGTTCAGCACCAGGCGCAGCCGGCCATCGTCGGACTGCACCACCTGGCTCTTCACCAGCCCGCCCGGATCGAGCACGTCCTGCGCCGGCGTCTTCTCGACCTGCAGCAGCGAGGTATAGAACAGCAACCAGCTCAGCATCTCGTCGTAC
>JADHLS010000282.1 GCA_016780605.1 Reyranella sp. | reverse complement strand
CATCGGCCAGCAGATCACCGAGACCATTCGTCGTCACACCGGCAAGAGCGAAACCGACGCCTGGAAGCGGGCCAAGGAACTGCTGGAGTTGGTGCGGATTCCCTCGCCGGCGACGCGCCTGAAGGCCTATCCGCACGAGATGTCGGGCGGCATGCGCCAGCGCGCCATGATCGCGCTGGCGCTGTCGTGCAATCCCAGCCTGCTGCTGGCCGACGAGCCGACCACGGCGCTCGATGCGACCGTCCAGATTCAGGTTCTTCTCTTGATCAGGGAGCTGCAGCGCGAGTTCGATCTCGGCGTGATCTTCGTGACGCACGACATTGGTGTCGCGGTCGAGGTCTCCGACCGCATCGGCGTCATGTATGCTGGCAAGATCGTCGAGCTGGCGGGCGTCGAGCAGATGGTCGATGCGCCGCAACACCCCTACAGCCGCGGCCTGCTCGCTTCGACCGTGCATGACGGCATGCGCGGCCAGAGGCTCGAGGCGATCCCAGGCGCGCCGCCCGATCTCGGCGAGGCGCCGACCGGCTGCAGCTTCGCGCCACGCTGCAAGTTCGTGCGTCCCGATTGCACCGCCCAGCCGCCGAGCCTGCGGGCAACAGGCGAGACCCACCTCGTGCGCTGCGTGTTGGCGGCTTAGTCTTGCCGGACCGCGGGCCTCCAGGCCCGCTCACGATCATGAGCGCGCAAGATGCCCGCGGTCCGGCAAGGCTAATCGTCGCCGCCGAACATCTCCTTCACCTTGCTGAAGAAGCCTTCGGATTCGGGGCTGGTCTTGCCGGCCTTCTCGAACTCCTTCAGCAGTTCCTTCTGCTTGGCCGTGAGGTTGGTCGGCGTCTCGACGTTGATCTCGATGTACATGTCGCCACGCTGGGCCGAGCGCACGATGGGCATGCCCTTGCCGCGCAGGCGGAACTGGTGGCCGCCCTGGGCGCCGGCCGGGACGTTGATGCGGGCCATCTTGCCGTCGAGGGTCGGCACCTCGATGTTGCCGCCGAGCGTCGCCTGCACCATCGAGATGGGCACGCGGCAATGCACGTCGGCTCCCTCGCGCTCGAACAGCTGGTGCCGGCGCACCGACAGGAAGACGTAGAGATCGCCCGCCGGTCCGCCGCGCGCGCCGGCCTCGCCCTCGCCGGACAGGCGGATCCGGGTGCCGTCCTCGACGCCCGCGGGGATGTTGACCTTGAGCGTCTTGTCCTTGCGCGTGCGGCCCTGGCCCGCGCAGGCGCGGCAGGGCTTGTCGATCACCTGGCCGGCGCCGTGGCAGGCATGGCAGGTGCGCTCGACGGTGAAGAAGCCCTGCTGGGCCCTGATGCGTCCGCGGCCATGGCAGGTCGGGCATTGCTGCGGCTTGGAGCCGGGCTCCGCGCCGCTGCCCTTGCAGGCCTCGCAGGCGACCGACGTCGGCACGCGAACGGTGGCCTCGGTGCCGCCATAGGCCTGTTCAAGCGTGATCTCGAGATTGAAGCGCAGGTCCTGGCCGCGCATGTCAGCGCGTCCGCCGCGTCCGCGCGGCCCGCCGGCGCCGAACATCTCCTCGAAGATGTCGCCGAACACGGAGCCGAAATCGAAGCCCTGGCCCTGGAAGGGTCCGCCTGGTCCGCCGGGGCCCATGCCGCCTTCGAAGGCCGCCGCTCCGTAGCGGTCGTAGGCCGCACGCTTGTCCGGGTCCTTCAGGATATCGTAGGCGTGATTGATTTCCTTGAACTTGCGCTCGGCGTCCTTGTCGTCCCGGTTGCGATCCGGGTGATGCTGCATGGCAAGCTTTCGAAACGCCTTTTTGATGTCATCGGCGCTCGCCGTCCGGTTGACTCCGAGCAGCTCGTAATAGTCCTGCGACATACGCCCTACGCAGCCCCCACTTGCCGCCTAAAGATCGGCCTCCCGCTTGTGCGGGAGGCCGTGTTTGCTGTCTCGCTCCAGATCAGCCGGAGCCGGTCTTCTTGTTCTTGTCGGTCACGTCCTCGAACTCGGCGTCGACCACCTTGTCGCTGCCCGCCTGGTTCGCGGCGCCGCCGCCCGGTGCCGCGCCGCCGCCCGGACCGGCCCCTGCGCCAGCCTGAGCATCGGCCTGTTGGGCCTTGTACATCGCCTCGCCGAGCTTCATCGCGGCCTGGGCAAGATCGTTGGTCTTGCTCTTGATGGCCTCGGCGTCCTCAGCCGTCAGCACGCCCTTCAGGTCCGCCAGCGCGCTTTCGATCGCCGACTTCTCCGGAGCGCCGACCTTGTCGCCGAACTCCTTGAGGTTCTTCTCGGTCGAGTGGACCAGCGCCTCACCCTGGTTGCGGGCGTCGATCAGTTCGCGCTTCTTCTTGTCTTCCTCGGCGTGCAGCTCGGCGTCCTTCACCATCTTCTGGATGTCGGCCTCGCTCAAGCCGCCGGAAGCCTGGATGCGGATCTGCTGCTCCTTGCCGGTGGCCTTGTCCTTGGCCGAGACCTGCACGATGCCGTTGGCGTCGATGTCGAAGGTGACCTCGACCTGCGGCATGCCACGCGGCGCGGGCGGAATGCCCACCAGGTCGAACTGACCCAACAGCTTGTTCTGGGCGGCGATCTCGCGCTCGCCCTGGAACACCCGGATGGTCACCGCGGTCTGGTTGTCGTCGGCCGTCGAGAAGGTCTGGCTCTTCTTCGTCGGGATCGTCGTGTTGCGCTCGATGAGGCGGGTGAACACGCCACCCAGCGTCTCGATGCCCAGCGACAGCGGCGTCACGTCGAGCAGCAGGACGTCTTTGACCTCGCCCTTCAGCACCGCCGCCTGGACCGCCGCACCGACCGCGACAACCTCGTCGGGGTTGACGTTGCGCGCCGGCTCACGACCGAAGAACTGCTTCACGACCTCGATGACCTTGGGCATGCGGGTCATGCCGCCGACCAGGATCACCTCGTCGATCTGACCGGCCTGTAGGCCGGCATCCTTGAGTGCCGCCTTGCACGGCTCCAGCGTGCGCTGGATCAGGTCGTCGACCAGCGACTCGAGCTTGGCGCGCGACAGCTTGATCACGAGATGCTTGGGGCCGCTTGCGTCCGCCGTGATGAACGGCAGGTTGATCTCGGTCTCCTTGGCGTTGGAGAGCTCGATCTTCGCCTTCTCGGCGGCTTCCTTGAGGCGCTGCAGCGCAAGCTTGTCGTTGCGCAGGTCGATGCCCTGCTCCTTCTTGAACTCCTCCGCGAGGTAGGTGATCACCCGCAGGTCGAAGTCCTCGCCGCCCAGGAAGGTGTCGCCGTTGGTGGCCTTCACCTCGAACACGCCGTCACCGATCTCGAGCACCGACACGTCGAACGTGCCGCCGCCCAGGTCGTAGACCGCAATGGTGCCGCTCTTGCGCTTGTCCATGCCGTAGGCAAGGGCAGCCGCCGTCGGCTCGTTGATGATGCGCAACACGTCGAGGCCGGCGATGCGGCCGGCGTCCTTGGTGGCCTGGCGCTGGGCGTCGTTGAAGTAGGCCGGGACGGTGATGACCGCCTGCTCGACCTTCTCGCCGAGATAGGCTTCGGCGGTCTCCTTCATCTTCCCGAGGATGAACGCCGAGATCTGGCTCGGGCTGTACTGCTGGCCGTTGGCCTCGACCCAGGCGTCGCCGTTGCCGGCCTTCACGATCTTGAAGGGCACCAGCGACATCTCCTTCGCGACCATCGGGTCGTCGAAGCGGCGCCCGATCAGGCGCTTCACCGAGTACAGGGTCTTCATCGGGTTAGTGACGGCCTGGCGCTTGGCGGCCTGGCCAACCAGCCGCTCACCGGAGTCGGTGAAAGCGACCATCGAGGGGGTCGTGCGCGCACCCTCGGAATTCTCGATCACCTTGGTGTCGCCGCCTTCCATGACCGCGACGCAGGAATTGGTCGTACCGAGATCGATACCAATGACTTTTGCCATGACTGCTCTCTCTTCCCTAGGCAGGTCGTCTTGGCCCCGAAGGCGCCTCGCCAACCCCCAAAAGCGTTACCTGCCGGAAAAACCGGGTCAGGACAGGGGCTATATAGGTCCTAAAGGGCCGCCTGCAATGGACTTGACGGCCGAAAAGTGACGAATTGCTGCGGCCCAAGGCCCTTTTCGGCCGGGCCACGGATTAGTTCTCGTTGCTCGCCGGACGGACCGCGGGACCGCCCTTGGACACCGCAACCATGGCGGCGCGCAACAGACGGCCGGCGATCAGATACCCCGGGATCAGCTCCTGCACGACCGTGCCGGAGGGTACCGACGGGTCCTCGATCTCCATCATCGCCTGATGGAATTCGGCGTTGAACGGCTTGCCCAGCGCCTCGATGCGGGTGACGCCATGACGCTCCAGGACGGACTGCAGCTCGCGCTCGGTAGCCTGGACGCCCACGATCACGTTCTTCAGCGCCGGCTCGATCGCACCGCTATCGGGCAGGGCGGAAAGCGCGCGGCCGAGATTGTCGGCGACCGACAGGATGTCCTTGGCGAAGCGCTCGATGCCGAACTTGCGCTCGCGCTCGACATCCTGCTGGGCGCGGCGGCGCACGTTCTGTGCCTCGGCGAGCGCACGCAGAAGCTTGTCCTGTGCCTCGGCCTTCTCGGCGCGAAGCTGATCAAGCTCGTTCTCGGGCTTTGCCGGAATGTCGAGGTTGTCGTCGGACGGCTCGACCGGCATCTCAGCCCGGGCGTCGCCCGCGGATGGATCGCTGGCCATACGTTATCCCTATAACAAGTGGTTTCTTTAGGCGGCCTTGACTTAGGGATGACCGTGGCTGCGGTCAACCCGCGTCAGACTGCCTCCAGGGGTGCGTGCAGCCGCGTGCCGCGCACGATGATGCCGCCGCGGTCGCCGATCGTGACCGTGCCATAGCGCTGGGCGAAGGCCTCAGGCAGGGGCCGGGCATCGGACGCCGCGAGCCACAGGCGCAGGAGATGGCGGCGGCGATCCGGCTCGGGCCAGTCCACGAAGCCGGTGCGGTCGTGCAGCATGGTGTGATTGTGGACCAGCTGCACGTCGCCCGGCTTGAACTCCATGAAGAGATGCAGGGCGGGATCGTTGGCCAGCGCATCGAACAGGTCGAGCGCCTCGACATGCTTGGGCGTGAGGCGCGGTGCCTCGGGGAAACGCTGCGCGGAGTCGATGTACTGGCGCTGGTAGATCGCGGTGAGAAAGCCTTTGTGCCAGTTGAACGTCGGGATCTGGAAGAAGGGCTTCTGGCCTTCGGGTACCTCGCCGCGGCGGTCGGTGGCCACCGGCTCGAACAGCAGCTTCAAGAGGTCGGGGCGGCGACGCCGCATCTCGTTGAAGATCGTGGTCGAGCTCACCAGCGCCGACAGGCCGCCGGACTTGGCGGTCCTGAGGCACAGCAGGGCGACGATGTCGCAGGAATCCGTGTGATAGGTCTGCCGTTCGTTGGTCTGGTAGATGCGCACGTTGGGATCGTGCACGTCGAGGCCGAGATCCTGGACGTGACCCAGTACATGGCCCTTGCCGTTCTGCGAGCGGGCGCTGCCGAGATGCGTGCCAAGACCGAAGAACGCCGTTGCCGCCTCGCGCATCGACCAGCGCTCGACGGGCAGCCCGCGCAGCAGCAGGAAGCCGCGGCCGTTCAGCACTTCGTCGCGCACGCGTGCCTTGAGCTTTGAGCCGAGCGTGGGCAGTGGAAAGTCTCGAGTGGTGATCGCTGCGATATCGGCTTCGCGCTCGGCCAGCGTCTTTGCGGCGCTTTCGACCTCGGCGATTTCTGCCGGGCTAAGCGGCATCAGCCAGTCGTCGCGCTTGGCCATCGCGGGGCCGTACCAGGCTGCCGGCCCAGTCTGTTCCGGCGGAAGCTCGACGCTCATCTCCACTCACGTTTCCCAGGGAAAGCGCGGTGCGAAGAGGTCGACGTCGCTGCTGGAGAGGCGGAAGCTTTCCGTGGCGTTGACCAGTGCGGCGCGAATGCCGGGCTCGAGCGCGCTGTGGCCGGCGTCCGGCACCACCACGTAGCGCGCCTCGGGCCAGGCCCGCGCCAGCGCATCGGCGGTCACCGGCGGACAGACGATGTCGTAGCGGCCCTGCACGATGGTGCAGGGCAGATGACGTACGCGATCGAGGTCGGACCACGGCCAGCCCTCGGGCACGAAGGTTCCGTGGGCAAAGTAATGGGCCTCGATGCGCGACAGCGCGAGGGCGAAGCCGCCGTGGTCGGCTTCGAATGGGGCGCGGGCCGTCGGATAGAGCGTCGAGCAGGCCGCCTCGTAGCGGCTCCAGGCGCGCGAGGCGGGACGATGATTGTCAGGATTGCGGTCGGTCAGGCGATGATAGTAGTTGCCGAGAAGATCGCCACGCTCGGCGGCGGGGAGGTGCTCGGCGAAGTCGCGCCAGGCCTCGGGGAAGATCGCCCGCATGCCGTGCAGGAACCATTCGATCTCCGAGCGGGCGCCGAGGAAGATGCCGCGCAGCACGAAGCCGGTGACGCGCTCGGGATGGCGCAGCCCGTAGGCGAGTGCCAGCGTGCTGCCCCACGAACCGCCGAACAGCAGCCATTGATTGATCCCAAGATGCAGGCGCAGCTTTTCCATGTCGGCCACGAGATGGCCGGTGGTGTTGTCGTGCAGCTCGCCGAGGGGCATGGACCGGCCGCAGCCGCGCTGGTCGAAAACGACGATGCGGTAGAACTGCGGGTCGAAGAAGCGGCGATGCACCGGGGCCGAGCCGGCACCGGGCCCGCCATGCAGGAACAGCACCGGCACGCCCTCCGGATTGCCGCTCTGCTCCCAGTAGAGCGTATGCCGCCCGTCGACCGCCAGCATGCCGCTGGCGTAGGGCGATATTTCCGGGAAGAGGTCGGACCGAAGCGGAGTTTCTGA
>JADHLS010000281.1 GCA_016780605.1 Reyranella sp. | reverse complement strand
GACGGCGGCGGCCAGCGCCAGGTAAGGGTTCGCGTCAGCAGCGGCGATGCGGTACTCCACGCGCGTCGACTTGGCCGAACCCGGGATGACGCGCAACGAGGTCGTGCGGTTCTCCGCGCCCCAGCTCGCAACGGTGGGCGCCCAGAAACCCGGGATGAGCCGGCGGTAGGAGTTCACGTTGTTCGCCACCATGGCCAGCAGCTCGGGCATCAGTGCGCGCTGGCCGCCGACGAAGTGGCGCATGGTCTCGCTCATGCGCTGGGGGTCGTTGTCGTCGTGGAACGCAGACCTGCCCGCCTTCCACAGCGACATGTGCATGTGGCCGCCGCAGCCCGGCCAGTCCTTGGACCACTTGGCCATGAAGGTGGCGAGCCAGTCGCGCTTCTGCGCCAGCACCTTGGTGTAGAGCTTGAACAGGGCGGCGGCGTCGGCGGCGGCCAGGCCGTCCTTTACCCGCAGGGCCGCTTCCAGGACACCCGCGCCTGTCTCGGTGTGCAGGCCCTCTATCCCCATGTCCATGGTCTCGCACATGGCCAGCAGATCCCGATACCAGTCGGACAGGACCGAGTTTCGCAGCATCGAGTAGCCGAAGAAGCCGGGCGAGATCGGCTTCAGGTTCTTGAAACCCTTCTCGCGGATCGAGAACGCCGTCTCGGCGAAGACGAAGAACTCGTATTCGAAGCCGACCCTGACGTCGAACCCCATTTGGGTGGCGCGGTCGAGCACGCGGCGCAGCACGCCTCGCGGACAGAGCTCCTCGGCCTTGTCGACGAACTCACAAAGGAACAGGAGATTGCCGGGCTCCGTCGCGATCTCGCGGCAGGTATCCGGCAGGATGCGTACGTTGGCATCGGGATAGGCAGTGTGCCAGCCCGTGAAGGTGACGTTGTCGTAGAGCTGGTCGTTGGAATCCCAGCCCAGGACGACGTCGCAGAAGCCCATTCCGCCGTCGAGCGCGCCGCTGAACTTGTCGATGTGCAGGTACTTGCCGCGCAGGACGCCGTCGATGTCGTGGACGCCGACCTTGACGTGGCGCAACCCGCGCTCCTGCACGATGCGGCGCGCGTCGGCCGCCGTCTTCACCTGGCGCGGTTCCATCTTTCCCCCTCCTGCTGGTCGGCAAACTAGCTGCTGAGATAGCGCGGAAGCCAGAGGGCAATATCGGGCAGCACCGTGATCACCATGGTGAAGAGGATCATGATGATGAGATACGGCAGCGTCACCCGCGCGATGTACCCCAGACCGTCCTCGGTCAGACCCTGGATCACAAATAGGTTGAAGCCGACCGGAGGGGTGATCTGGGCCATCTCGACCACCAGCACCAGGAAGATGCCGAACCAGATGGGATCGAAGCCGGCTGCCTTCACGATCGGCATGACGATGGGCAGCGTCATGACGATCATGCTGAAGCCATCGAGGAAGCAGCCCAGGATCAGATAGAAGACGATCAGCGCCACGATCAACATGAACGGCGAAAGCTGCAGGCTGGTCACGAACTCCGCTACCGCGGCCGGAATGCTGAGGAAGGCCGCCGCGCTGCCCAGGATCGAGGCGCCGAGCACGATCAGGGCGATCATGGAACAGGTCTGGACCGCGCCAATGGCGATGGCCCGCAGTGCCGGCCATTTGAGCTCACCCTGCAGGCGGGCCACGATCAGGGCGCCCAGCACGCCGACGCCGGCCGCTTCCGAGGGCGTCGCCAGCCCGCCATACATCGAGCCCAGCACGCACAGGATCAGAAAAACCGCGGGCCCCAGCTCGCGGATCGACGCGGCATATTCCGCGGCCGAAGCGATCCGCGTCTTGCGCTCCGACGCCGGGATGAAGGAGGGCCTGAGCGCCGTATGGATCATGATCCAGGCCATGAAACATCCGGCCAGCAGAAAGCCTGGGATGAAGCCCGCGGTGAACAGCTTGGCGATCGAGACGTCACCCAGCACGCCGTAGATGATCATGACGTTCGACGGAGGGATCAGGAAACCCAGCGTGCCAGCGCCGGCGAGCGAGCCCACGGCGACGTCCTTGGAGTAGCCCCGCTTCAGGAGCTCGTTCAGCGAGATGCGGCCGACCACCTGCGTGGTCGCGGCCGACGAGCCGGAAATGGCGGCGAAGATCGTGCAGCCGATGACGTTCACGTGCAGCAGCCGGCCGGGCAGCAGCGCCGCCCACGGCGAGAGGCCGCGGAACAGCGACTGCGACAGCCGCGTGCGGAACAAGATCTCGCCCATCAGGATGAACAGCGGCAGCGCCAGCAATTCCTGCGTGGTCAGGATGTTCCAGGCATACTGTGCCAGCAGCTTGTCGAGCGGGATGTCGCGGAAGATCGCCAGCAGCACGGTGCCGGTGACGGCCAATGTCCAGCCGATCCAGAGGCCGCCCGCCAGGAAGGCGAACAGCACCACGAACATGGTGATGACGATGGCCAGCACGTTACGCCTCCAGGCCGTGCGTCATTCGGCGACTTCGCCAGCGCGCATGCTGAGATCCTCCAGCGGCAGGCCAAACGCCGCCTGGAACAATCGCGCAATGAACTGGATGGTCAGCAATACGATGCCGAAGGTGACGAATGCCTGCGGGATCCACACCAGGGTGCCGCTCGACACCGAAGTCTGACCGCTCTCGAAGCTGCGCCAGGTGAAGTAGCACATCGACCAGGCGAGGTAGCCGCAGAAGACGACGCCGAGCACCGCGAGCACCGTCTCCATCCACCGCCGCGTCGCCGGCGACACGCGCGCAAGCACGAGGGTGACGCGGATATGGCCGCCGGCGCGCAAGGTCATGGCCGCACCGAAGGTGAAGGTCGCCGCCATGAGATAGGAGCTGTATTCCCAGGCCACCGGGATGTCGGCCGGCACCCAGGGAAAGATGTTGGACAGCGCGCGCACCAGAACTTCGGCCAACATCAACCCGGTCAGCGTCACCAGACAGCCGGCGCCCAGCCAGCCGTCGAGCCGGCTCAGCTGGTCGATGCCGTCGAGCAGAGGCCGCAACAGCGGTGGCGCGCCGGCGTTGGGATTCGCCCCGTTGTGGTTCATGCCCGCTTGACTTCGACGAGATAGGCCTTGATCGGCGCCTCGGCCGCCGGCACGCGCTTGAAGAAGTCGACGACCAGCGGCGCCGTTCTCTTGCGCAGGTCCGCCATCATCGCGTCTGGCACGACGACGAGCTGCATGCCGCCATCGGTCAGCTTCTGGGCGCTGTCCTTGTCAGCCTGTAGCGAGGCCTTCCAGAAGTCGGGCTCCAGCGCGCGCGCCAGATCAACGATCGCCTTCTGGTTGGCCGGCGAGATCTTCTTCCAGGTGTCGTTGTTGATCGTGACCATCTGGGAGTTCCACGCATTGTTTGTCTGGTGGAAGAACTTCAGGAACTCCCAGAACTTGCCATCGACGCCCGACACCGCCGAGGTCAGCACGCCGGAGACGGCCCCGGACGACAGCGCCGCGATCGTCTCGCCCCAGGGGATCAGGGCGGGCGCCATGCCGATGGCGCTGCACATGTCCTGGGAGTTCTTGTCGGCCACACGGATCTTCACATTGCGTAGCGCATCGACCGTGTCGGCCTTGAACTTCAGGTGCACGTAGGCAGTCGGCCACGGCACCATGTAGAGGACGGTCTGATTGTACTTGGCGGCGATCTTCTCGTACTCGGGCCGGATGTACTTGTGCAGGATCCTCAGCTCGTCGATGTTGCCGACGAGGAACGGAATGCTCTCGATGCCCAGCATCGGCTCGTCGCCGACCTGCTGGATGGTCAGCACGTCGGCCATCGGCACCAGCCCGTCGCGCACCGCACGCAGCTGCTCGGGGCCCTTGAAGCCGAGCTGGCCGCCCGACTTCACGTCGATCTCGACGGCCCCGCCCGTCGCCTTCTTCACCTCGTCGGCGAAGCGTCGGGCGTTGGCGACGTGGAAATTGCCGTCCGGCCACACCGTGGACAGCGGCAGCTTGAGCGGCGCCTGGGCCCGTACGATCGCCGGCACGCCGGCGATGCCGGCTACGGCGGCGCCCAGGCCGACCGTGAGCGCCTGTCTACGTCCTGTCGTCATTGGTGCCTCCTCACGACCGCTTCAGCTCAGCGAGATAGGTCTCGATCGGCTTCTGGGAAGCCGGTACGCGCTTGTAGAAGTCGGTCAGCATGTTGGCCGTGCGCTTGCGCAGCTCGGCCATCATCGGCGCCGGGATCTCGACCAGCTGCATGCCACCTTCGGTCAGGCGCTTGCCGCTGTCCTTGTCGGCTTGCAGCGAAGAGACCCAGAAGTCAGGCTCAAGCTGCTTGGCGAGGTCGACGATGATCTTCTGGTTGGCCGGCGCGATCTTCTTCCAGGTGTCGTTGTTGATGGTGACGATCTGACACGACCACTGATGGTTGGTCGCGTGGAAGAACTTTAGGAATTCCCAGAACTTGCCATCGACCCCCGATACCGACGACGTCGAGACGCCCGACACCGCGCCCGACGACAGCGCCGCGATGGTCTCGCCCCAGGGAATCAGCGCCGGCGCCATGCCGATCGCCGTGCACATGTCCTGGGAGTTCTTGTCGGGCACGCGGATCTTGATGTTCTTCAGCCCGTCCACGGTATCGGCCTTCACCTTGAGGTGCAGGTACTGGGTCGGCCACGGCACCGTGTAGAGAATCGTCTGATTGTTCTTGAGCGCGATCTTCTCGTACTCGGGCCGAATGTACTTGTGCAGGACCTTGAGCTCTTCGATGTTGCCGACGAGGAACGGAATGCCCTCGATGCCGAACATCGGCTCGTCGCCGACCTGCTGGACGTTCAGGATGTCGGCCATCGGCACCAGCCCGTCGCGCACGGCGCGAAGTTGCTCGGGGCCCTTGAAGCCCAGCTGCCCGCCCGACTTAACGTCGATCTCGACAGCACCCGATGTTCCTTTTTTCACCTCCTCGGCGAAACGACGGCAGTTGACGGTGTGGAAATTGCCGTCCGGCCACACCGTCGACATCGGCAGCTTCAGCACCGCCTGCGCGCGCACCACGGCCGGCGCCCCAAGCATCGCTGCACCCGCGCCCATGCCGGCCCGAAGAGCCGACCTGCGTCCCATCCTCATGAAAGCCCCCTTCACTGCTTGATTGCCCCTTCCCCGATCCTTCAAGCCCACTACTCGGCCGCTTTTGGCGGCTCGTAGGCGTAAACCTTCTCGGCCGTCTCCTGCGAGATCAGCCCGTCCGCCACATCGTTGGCGACCTGCACCCGGTCACGCTCGGCGGGCTTGCCGATGCCGCCGCCGCCCGGCGTCATCACCACCAGCCGGTCGCCCGGCGGGATCAGCTGGAAGCCCTTGCCCTTCAGCGTCCGGCCCGACTTCAGCGCCACGAAGCCCGCCTCGCCATCCTGGCCGCCGTCACGGCCGCGCGGCGGATGGTCGATGCGGTCGAACGCCGCCAGCAGGTCGAACGGCTCGGCGATGCCGCTCTCGATCTCCATGATCTGGCCCAGCCCGCCGCGGGTGCGGCCGGCGCCCCCCGAATCGGGACGGAATTCCTTGCGCCAGAAGATCAGCGGCGTCTGTGTCTCGGCGATCTCGACCGGCGTGCCGCGAACACCACTGGGATAGGCGGTGGCCGACAGCCCGTCCTTGTCGGGGCGCGCGCCGGTGCCGCCGTTGGAGGTGATGGCCATGCCGAAGCCGTAGTTGCCGCCCTCGCCGCCCTTCACGTGGCCACGCACGTTGAGGTTCCAAAGACACGACGTGCCCTCGGCCGGCACGCGGTCAGGCAAGATCTGGCGCAGGCAGCCGAACGTCACGTCGGGCAACATCTGACCGATGATGTGGCGAGAGGCGACGGCGCTGGGCTTGGGCGCGTTGAGGATGGTGTCGGCGGGCGCCGACACGGTGAGCGGCTCGAGCGAGCCCGCATTGTTGGGGATGTGCGTCGCCACCACACAGCCCAGGCCGAACACCGTGTAGGCCGTGGTGTAGGCATGCGGCACGTTGATGCCGCGACCCGATACGGGAGACGTGCCGGTATAGTCGACATGGATGCCGCTGTCGGAAATCGTCAGCGCAGCCTTGAGCGTCAGCGGCTCGTCGTAGCCGTCGATCGTCATGGCGTTGTGCCAGGTGCCCTTGGGCAGCTTGGCGATCTCCTCCAGCACGGCCTCGCGCGAGCGGGCGATGATGTGGTCGCCGAGCTGGTCCAGCGATTCGATGCCGAACTCGTCCATCATCTCGACCAGGCGGCGGGCGCCGACATCGTTGCAGCCGGCCAGGGAGTAGACGTCGCCTTCGGTGTCGACCGGCAGGCGCGTGTTGGCGCGGATCATCGACATCAGGGTTTCGTTGACCTTGCCCTGGTCGAACAGCTTCAGCATGGGAATGTAGAGGCCTTCCATGAAGACGTCGGTCGCGTCCGGGCCGAAGCCGATGCCGCCGATGTCCATGAGATGGCTGGTGCAGGAGAACAGCGCCACCAGCTTGCCGTTGCGAAAGGCCGGCGTGGTGATGACGAAATCGTTGAGATGGCCGGTACCCATCCACGGATCGTTGGTGATGTAGGCATCACCCGGCTTCATGGTCTCGACCGGGAAGTAACGCAGGAAGTGTTTGACCGATTCGGCCATCGAGTTGACATGGCCGGGCGTGCCGGTGACGGCTTGCGCCAGCATGCGGCCCTCGAGGTCGAACACGCCGGCGGAGAGATCACCGCATTCGCGCACGATCGGGCTGAAGGCGGTGCGCATCAGGGTCTGTGCCTGCTCCTCGACCACGGCGATCAGACGGTTCCACATGATCTGCAGGTCGATCAGGCCGACACTGTTGGACTGGCTCATGCTTTCCTCAC
>JADHLS010000280.1 GCA_016780605.1 Reyranella sp. | reverse complement strand
GGACCAAAAGGAAAGCGTGCCGCCGGCCAGCCCGGCCAATGCCCAGGCGGCGAAGGCGCCGACGATGCCGAGCGACAGGCCGTCGGCAATCTGCATGCTGCGCAGGTCCTGCCACGCCGCCATCAGCAGCAGCAGCGCGAAGACGATCAGGCAGCCGGTTTGAACGAGGGTAGACAGCGACATCCGGTATCCATCCGACGCTTCGTCCCCGATTCGCTGCGACAGGTTCTGGAGACCTGCCGCAGGTGGCCGGAGATGCCGCTATCCCTTGCTTCGTCTGGATATTGCCGCGCTAACGGCCGAGAAAATCGCGCTCGACGCCCAATTTCCAAACGAATGAACAAACTACGAAGAAACAAAGGACAGCAGATAAAATCGTTACGAAGGATATTTTCAGTGTTACCTCAAGTCAAGCATGTAATGCATTATATCTAAAGGGAAAATTGGCGTCGGACACTGCTAATGGGGGCTCCAAACAAAGAGCGGCCCATTGCTGGGCCGCCCGTAAGTTCTATTGGCCGACGATCTCGTCAGTTGATCGCCGTTCCGACGTTTCCCAACACATTGGAGACTTTGCTACCGACCGAACGCATTGACGCAATGGCGGCCACGGCGATCAACGAAGCGATAAGCGTGTACTCAACGGCCGTGCCGCCGTGATTGTTCTTCATTAGACGTCGGAAGAAGGACAGCATCGATTTTCTCGGGACTCACAAAGAGGGGCCGGCCCTCTTGCTCGGGGCCGTTATGGCAAGAAACGTACTTGGCACTGAATCTATCGTCAAGAAAAACATTAGGAATGTCTGTTAAGTAATTGAAAATAAACAGTTTAACTTCGATGTGCCCGATAAGCGCTCATTGCGCGGGCCGCGGCGGTCCAGAAACACAGCAGCGCAAAGATGCCGGCCAGCCAGGGAAAGGCGGACGGGAACAGACAGAACAGGACGAAAGCCAGGATGGTCTCGCTTCCCTCGATGATGCCGGCGGCATGGAAGAACGACTTGGACCCGCGCGCGGCATCGTCCGGCTCGCCGCGCTGGATGGCCAATACTGCCCGCGCCAGGAACGACGAGGCGGTGCAGACGAAGGATGCGAGCAGCACCGCCGCCCACAGCGCATTGGCGGGCTCGGCGAGGGCGAAGCCCACGGGCACGGCGGCGTAGAAGGCCATGTCGCAGAGGATGTCGAGATAGCCGCCGAAGGCGGAGGCACCTTTCGCTCGGGCGATCGGTCCATCGAGGCCGTCGATCAGCCGATTGAGGAGGATGACCGCCAGAGCAGCCTCGTAGCGGCCCGAGGCGAGCAGAGGCACCGCGAGCAGCCCGACGGCAAGGCCGCCCAGGCTGAACGCATTGGCCGACATGTTGCGATGGGCGAGCCAGGCGCCAGCGCGGTTGAGCGGCGGGTCGATCACCCGCCGCAAGATCGGATCGAGCATCGCCGGAAGAGCGCGATCACTCGCGCGGTGGCGCGCTCGAATCGACGGCGCGGAGGCTGACGACCTCGGCGGACGGCGCCGCGCGCTCGTGCATGGTCCTGTCGTCGGCGGCCTGTCGGCGATAACTCATCCAGCTGAAGGGAATGAGCGAGACGTAGATCAGGCCGAGCAACGACAGACCGATCCAGGGCGAGCTCACCATGATGCCCATCGTCAGCGCGGCGCCGAGCAGCGCCGGCAGCACGAGGTGACGCGGCACCCTGCCCTTCTTGAAGGAGAAAGTGGGCAGGCGGCTCACCATCAGGCCGCCGACCAGCACCAGCACGAGACCGACGATCAGCGGATGACGCGGCCAGTCCGCCTTGAGCTCGAGGCTGATCACCAGCGGGATCAAGGCCAGCAGCGCGCCGGCCGGCGCGGGCACGCCGGTGAAGTAGGCGCCCGTCCAGGCCGGCGGCGGCGTGTCGGCAACCAACGCCGTGTTGAATCGCGCCAGGCGCAGGGCCGAGCACATCGGGAACATCAGGGTCACGATCCAACCCAGCGCGCCGGCATCCTTCAGTGACGACATGTAGAGGACGAGCGCCGGTGCGACGCCGAAGCACAGGAAATCCGACAGCGAATCGAGCTCGGCGCCGAAGCGGCTGGTCACGCCCAGGCGCCGCGCGACGCGCCCGTCCAGCGCGTCGAGAAAGGCCGCGACGATGATGGCGATCACGGCAAGGCTCATCAGGCCCTGCAGGCCGAAGCGGATCGCCGTCAACCCCGAGCACAACGCCGCCAGGGTCAGCACGTTGGGGATCAGCCGGTTGATCGAGAAACCGCGCAACCGGCCACGGCGGGTGCGAAAGTCGCTGTCCATCGAAGACTCCTGAGACTCTTCGCCAAACCTAGAGCCTCGTTATCCAATGCGTCTTTCATGCTCCTCTCCCCCTTGGGGGAGAGGAATATGAGGGAAGATTGTGGCGGTTCAAATGACCGCCCTCTCTACACTAAAACTCAACCGCCGCCCTCGGTTCCGGGGTGGCCGGATCGAGTTCGGCCATGACCGTCTCGCCGCCGATCATGCGCTGGCCCGTCGCCACCAGCAATCGTGCGCCGGGCGGCAGATAGAGGTCGGTGCGGCTGCCAAAGCGGATGTGGCCGAAGCGTTCGCCTGCAGCGACCGCCTGGCCGGGCTTGATGCTGCAGACGATACGCCGCGCCACCCAGCCCGCGATCTGCACGCAGCCGATGACGCGGCCGTCAGCGCGGCGGAACGCGATCGCCATGCGTTCGTTGTCTTCGCTCGCCTTTTCGGCCGCCGCGTTGAGGTACTTGCCGGGTCGATAGGCCATGACGTCGACCGTGCCGGCGCAGGGCGCACGGTTGATGTGGACGTCGAACACGCTCAGGAAGATCGAGACGCGCGTCAGCGGCTCGGGGCCAAGCCCGAGCTCGGCCGGCGGCACGGCTGCAGTAACCATCTGCACCAGCCCGTCGGCCGGCGCGATCAGCAGATTGTCCTGCTGTGGCACGCCGCGCGGCGGATCGCGGAAGAAATAGATCGACCACAGCGTGATGATCATCAACGGCCAGAAGAGCCAGGCGATGCCGCTCAACGCCGCGAGGAAAGTCACGCCTGCGAAGGCGGCGATGAAGCGCCAGCCGTCGTCGAGGATCGGCACGAAGAAATTCGCCAGCATGAATGAGCTCTCTATTCGCCGCCCACGAGGACTCAGTTGACCTTGGGCAGGCTGAAGACTTGTCCCGGATAGATTAGGTCGGGATCGCGGATCTGCTCCTTGTTGGCGCCGTAGATCACCGTGTGATGATGACCGGAGCCATAATGGGCGCGCGCGATGTTCCACAGATTATCGCCGCGCACCACGACCAGCCGGCGCGTGTCCTTGGCGCCGGGCGGCACGTCGACACGGTCGAACGGCAATTCCAGGCGCGCCGCCGGCTTGCCGTCACCACCCAGGCGGTCGAGCCGCACCGCATGCTTGCCCGCTGCGACCGGCTCGGACGCCATCAGCTTCCAGTGGCCGTCGCTGCCGGCCGGCCCTTCGGCCGCGAGCTTGTCGTCGATGTAGACCCGCACCACGCTGCCCGGCGCCGCAAGGCCGGTGACGGTGACGCGGCCGTTTTCGTCATAGTCGAGCGTCGACAAAGCGAGGTCGCCCGATCGCGGCACGCCCGCCGCGCTCGGCGGCTGCACCAACTTGGGCGCGCCGGTAGGCGGCGCAATCATCACCAGCGTCTCCTCGCGCGGCGCACCCGCTGCCGGCGGCTCGGGCACGACGGCGACCACCACTTGCTCGGACGTGACCGGCGCGTGGCCCTCGACATGCTGCACGACACGCAGTTCGTGCTGACCGGGCGGCAGCGGCGGATCCTGGGCGATCACGACCCATTCGCCGCGCGCATCGGCCTCGCTGCGCGCGATCTCCTTGCCGCCGTTCAGCAACACGATCTTGGCGCCCGGCGTCGCGCGGCCGGCGATGACGGCCCGGCCGTCGGGCGTGATGCGCGCAATGTCGAAGGTCGGAGGAGCGGCAGCGGGCGGGGTCGTTGACGGCGTCGCGGGACTGGCGGCAGGCGGACCGGCGGCTGTTGGCGGCGCTGTGGCAGCCACCGCCTTCGGGGGACTTGGCTCCGGGTTGGCCGATTGTCCGAAGATCGCCTGCTCACTCAGTTTACCGTGCCACGCGACACCCAGGCCGGCCGCAAGGACGACCGCGCCGACGGCGACCAACCAAATGACTGTGCGTGACATTACCCTCCAGACGGTGCGACCACCCGTCCCCATTGGGGTCGCGACCTTCCTCTACGAAATGATACCATGACCGTTCGGTCCGGAAAGGCATCGGAGCGTCTGTAAATAGAAATCGAAGCATCCGTTCCCGGACCGTGTCGAAACAAGTGTCCCAGCCAGTCCCCTCTTCCTTATGTGTATTCTGCGGCTCACGCTTCGGAACCGATCCAGGTTCCCGTGAAGTTGCGTCGCAGCTCGGCCAGCTGTTGGCTCACCAGGGCATCAGCCTCGTCTATGGCGGCGGCGGCGTCGGCCTGATGGGCTTGGTGGCCAATGCCGCCCTGAAGGCGGGCGGCCGCGTGGTCGGTGTCATCCCGAGCTTCCTGCTGAAGCGCGAGGCCGGCCATCCCGCGCTCACCGAGACCGTCGTCGTCGAGACCATGCACGAGCGCAAGCTCCAGATGTTCGAGCGCGCTGATGGCTTCGTCGTGCTGCCGGGCGGCATCGGCACACTCGAGGAGCTGTTCGAAGTGCTGTCCTGGCGCACGCTCGGCCTGCACTCCAAGCCGATCGTGATCGTCGACCAGGGCGGCTACTGGCAGCCGCTCGCAGCCCTTCTGCGCGGTGTGGTCGACGGCGGTTTCGCCGCACGGACCCACCTCGACCATGTCGCCTTCGTGAGCGACCTCAAGGACCTGCTGCCGGCAATCGCGGCAATGCCGCGTTCGGCGGGCCTGGAAAAGCGGTTGGACCGCGTCTAACGCGGTCGGACCGGGTCCAACGCGGTTAGACCGCGCCCGACGCGGTCGGATCGCCTCCGAAAGCATGGCCCGAGTGCCGTTGTGACGCGGTGCGCCGGCGATTGCGTTTGCCTCGCCGCGGTGCAACAAGACAGGCCATATCCAGCTTTATTCAGCCCGGCCGAAACCGAAGCGGCGCACGGAGGTGCAGGTATGTCAGATCTCGAAATCGTCTGGACGAAGGTCGATGAAGCGCCCGGGCTTGCAACGTTCTCCCTGCTGCCGATCGTCGAGGCCTTCGTCGGGACAGCCGGCGTGAAGATGAAGCTGAAGGACATCTCGCTGACCGGCCGCATCATCGCCAACTTCCCCGACAAGCTGAAGCCGGAGCAAAGGATCAACGATGAGCTCGCCGAACTCGGCAAGCTTACGCTGCGCCCCGAGGCCAACATCATCAAGCTGCCCAACATCTCCGCGTCGATCCCGCAGCTGAAGGCGGCGATCAAGGAGCTGCAGAGCAAGGGCTACGACATCCCGAACTACCCGGACAGCGACGCGACTCCGGCCGATAAGGAAATTCGCGCCCGCTACGGCAAGGTGCTGGGCAGCGCCGTCAATCCGGTGCTGCGCGAGGGCAATTCCGACCGGCGCGCCGCCGGCGCCGTGAAGGCATACGCGCGCAAGCATCCGCACAAGATGGGCCCCTGGACCAAGGACTCCAAGACGCGCGTGGCGTACATGTCAGGCGGCGACTTCTACGGCTCTGAGGTCGCGACGACCGTTGCGGCCCCGACCAATGCCCGTATCGAGCTGGTCGGCAGCGACGGCGCCACCACCGTGCTGAAGCCGAAGATTCCGCTCAAGGCCGGCGAGGTGATCGACTGCTCGGCGATGAACTGCAAGGCACTGCGCGCCTTCTACGCCGCGCAGATCGATGCCGCGAAGAAGGAGGGCATCCTGTTCTCGCTGCACGTCAAGACGACCATGATGAAGATCTCCGATCCCATCCTGTTCGGTCATTGCGTTTCCGTGTTCTTCGCCGATGTGTTCGAGAAGTACGGCGAGACGTTCAAGCGGCTGGGCGTCGACCCCGACACCGGCGTGGGCGACATGCTGACCCGCATCGAGACGCTGCCGGAGGCCGAGAAGGCCGCCATCAAGGCCGATATCCAGGCCGAGTATGCGAAGCGGCCGGGCCTCGCCATGGTCAATTCCGACAAGGGAATCACCAATCTCCACGTGCCGAGCGACGTGATCATCGATGCCTCGATGCCGGCGATGATCCGCGAGTCGGGCAAGATGTGGGGCCCCGACGGCAAGCTGCACGACGTGATCGCCGCGATCCCCGATCGTTGCTACTCGACGCTCTACCAGGCCGTCATCGAGGACTGCAAGGCGCATGGCGCCTTCGACCCGACGACGATGGGCTCGGTGCCGAATGTCGGATTGATGGCGCAGCAGGCCGAGGAGTACGGCTCGCACGACAAGACGTTCGAGGTTGCCAGCGCCGGCACGGTGCGCGTGGTTGCCGACGACGGCACGGTTCTGCTGTCGCAGAAGGTCGAGGCCGGCGACGTCTTCCGCATGTGCCAGGTCAAGGACGAGCCGATCCGGGACTGGGTCAAGCTCGGGGTGCGCCGCGCCCGCCTGACCGCCACGCCGGCGGTGTTCTGGCTCGACGCCAAGCGCGGGCACGACGCGCAGTTGATCGCCAAGGTCGAGAAATACCTCAAGGACGAGGACACGAAGGGCCTCGACATCCGCATCCTGGCGCCGGTCGAGGCCATGAAGTTCTCGCTCGATCGCATCCGCAAGGGACTCGACACCATCTCGGTCACCGGCAACGTGCTGCGCGACTACCTGACGGATCTCTTTCCCATCATGGAACTGGGGA
>JADHLS010000279.1 GCA_016780605.1 Reyranella sp. | reverse complement strand
AACATCGCCACCGCCGTCGCCGCGGTGAAAGAAGGTGCCGTCGATTATCTCGCCAAGCCCGCCGACGCCGACGCCATCGAGCAGGCGCTGACGGCGCACGGCCGCAAGCTGCCGCCGCCGCCGTCCAACCCGATGTCGGCCGACCGCGTGCGCTGGGAGCATATCCAGCGCGTATTCGAGCAGTGCGATCGCAACGTCTCGGAGACGGCGCGCCGCCTCAACATGCATCGGCGCACCCTGCAGCGCATCCTCGGCAAGCACGCCCCCCGCGAACACTAACGCGCGAACACTGATCACGATTCAACTGCTTCTCAACGCACTGGCGCTGGGCATGGCCTATGCGCTGGTGGCGTTGGGCTTCGTATTGGCGTTGAACGCGGCAGGCGCGGTGAACTTCGCGCACGGCGACCTCGTGGTGCTGGGCGGAGCGGCTGCGGTGTTCATCGGCGCATGGCTCGGCCTGCCGAGCATCCTGCTTCTTCCCATCGTGGCTCTGGCGATCGGCATCGTCGGCATCGTCGCCGCGCGCGTTGCGATCCTGCCGCTCGCCAATCGTCCGCCCGAAGCGACCTTCGTCGCCACCATCGCGCTGGCCGCCATCATCGAACAGTCGCTCACCATCGCCATGGCGGGCGCGCCGCGCACCGCCCCGTCGCTCGCCGGCAGCGGCTCGTTCGAGATCGCAGGCCTGGTGGTGGGACGCCAGCCGCTGGCCATCGTCGTAGTGGGAGCGCTGCTGGTCGCGGCCGTGTGGTTCCTGCTCGAGCACACGCAGATCGGGCGGCGCATGCGCGCCGTCGCCGCCGACCGCCACATGGCGCGAGCCGTCGGCATTCCCGTCGCCCGTTACGTCGTCCTGTCGCTGGCGCTTTCCGGCGCGCTGGCGGGCATCGCCGGTTTCCTGCTGGGGCATCAGTTCCTGGTCGCCCCGACACAGGGCGCCGGCCACATGCTGAAGGCCTACATCGCCGTCGCGCTGGGCGGCTGGGGCAGCGTACCCGGCGCGCTCCTGGGCGCGCTGGGCATCGGCATCTTCGAGACCTTCGTATCGGCCGGATTCGGCGACGCCTGGGCGTCCGCTGCACTTTATATCGCGGTGCTCGCCGTGCTGGCGTTGCGGCCCCAGGGCCTGTTCGGCGAACCCGTCGGCCGAAGAGCCTAAGCAGAGGGGCCTGACATGCGGCCGTCGTCCTTCTGGCTGATCGTCCTGGTGCTGCCGCCTGTGATGGCGCTCACCGTCCTGCCGCCGTTCGGCCAGCGCATGGTCACCCTGGCCGGCATCTACGGCCTGATGGGGCTGGGGTATCAGCTCGTGTTCGGTCAGCTCGGCGCCCTCAATCTCGCGCAGGGCGCGTTGTTCGGCCTGGGCGCCTATGCGGCGGCATTGACGGCGCCTGTGCTGGGACCATTCGCGCTGATCGCGGCGATCGTGGCCGCCGCCCTTCCGGCGGCGTTGGTGGCGGGCCCGCTGCTCCGTCTGCAATCACATTACTTTGCGCTCGCCACCCTGGCGCTCGCCTCGCTGGTCAATCTCGCGGCGGTGCATGCCGAGAGCCTGACCGGCGGCGCCAACGGCCTTGCCGGATTCGCAACCGCGTTGCCGCGTGGGCCGGTCCTGCTGGTGATGGTCTGGGTCTGCCTGATCGCGGGCGTGCTCCTCTATGCCTGGCTGTTCGAAGGGACACTCGGCAAGAAAGCGCATCTGTTGCGCGACGCGCCGTTGCTCGCCGCCGCGCACGGCATCGATGCCGCGGCCTGGCGGTTCACGGCCTTCGTGGCGGGTGCGGCGCTGGCCGGACTGGCCGGCGCCTGCTCGGCGGCCTTGAGCGGCGTCGTCTCGCCCGACGTCACCGGCTTTTCGGTCATGGTGCTCTGCCTGACGCTGGTCGTGCTGGGTGGTGCGCGCCATCCGATGGGCGCCGTACTTGGCGCGGTGCTTGCCGTCGGCCTGCCCGAGCTGCTGCGCGAGCTGCAGGGTGCCTGGCTGCTGGCCTACGCGGTCGCCACGCTCGCCGTCGTGCTATGGGCGCCCGAGGGCCTGGCGGGATTGATCGACCGCCTGCGCGGCGCGCGGCGTCCGCCTCCCGTTCCGCCCGGCCTGCCGGACATCGTGCCGCCGGTGCCCGGCGCGCAGCGACTCACCGTTGACGGCGTCTCCAAGAGCTTCGGCGGCGTGCAGGCGCTGGCCGATGTGTCGCTGCTGGTCGATCGCGGCGAGATCGTCGGCCTGATCGGGCCGAACGGCTCGGGCAAGACGACGCTGCTCAACGTCATAAGCGGCCTCGACCACGCCGATGAAGGCGCCATCGCGCTCGACGATCATCGCGTCGAGGGTCTGCCGGCGCATCGGGTGGCGCGCGCCGGTATCGGCCGCACCTTCCAGGCGCTGGAGCTTGCGGGCGACACCCGGTCGGCCGATCTCGCCCGCGCGGTGGCGACGGGCGCTGCCTTCCTGCTGCTCGATGAGCCGGCGGCCGGCATCGGCGACGGCGAGCGCCGGGCGCTGGAGGCCTTCCTTGCCAAGGTGCGCGATTCGGGTCGCGGCGTGCTGATCGTCGATCACGACATCGAGCTTCTGAGCCGCGTCTGCGATCGCCTGGTCTGCCTCGATCGCGGCCGCGCCATCGCCGCTGGCCGCCCGGCCGAGGTGCGGGCCGATGCCCGAGTGCGGGCGAGCTTTCTCGGCCTCGACGGCGTCGCCGCATGAGCGCCGTGCTCGAGATCGGCGACGTGTCGGTCGAGGCCGGCGAGATCGTGGCCCTGCTGGGCGGCAATGGCGCCGGCAAGACCACCCTGCTGGAGACGGTGCTGGGCTTCCATCCTGGCCGCGTCGCGCTGTTCGGCCGCGACGTGAGCGGGCTCACGGTCGAGCAGCGTGTCCAGGCGGGCGTCGGCTATGTGCCGGAGGGGCGACGCGTCTTCGCCGGCCTGACGGTGCAGGAGAATCTCGAGGCGGCCTCGTCGCTGCCGGCGCGCCAGCGGCGCGAGCGTGTCGCGGAGATGCTGGCGCTCTTCCCGATGCTCGGCGAGCGTCCGGAGGCACGGGCCTGGCTGCTGTCGGGCGGCCAGCAGCAGATGCTGGCGCTGGCGCGCGCTCTGATGGACAGGCCGCGCCTGCTGCTGCTCGACGAGCCGACGCTCGGCCTCGCACCGGTGGTCGTGGTCGATCTCCTGAAGCGGCTCACCGCCATGGCGACGGACGGCACGGCGATCCTGCTGGCCGAGCAGCGCGCGGCGCTCGCCCTTGCCGTTGCGGGCCGTGGCGTCGTGCTCAGCCGGGGTCGGGTCGTGCGGCGCGGCTCGGCTGCCGAGCTTGCGGCCGATTCAGCGCTCGCCGACTTGATGGCCGGGGCTTGAGCGCAGTCTTCGCGGCCTGTTTGCGCCGGCCGGGCAGGACCTCGTCGCGCGAAAGATTGTCGTGCACGTCGTCCATGCGCCTGTAGTCGATGGTCACTTCTTCGCCGGGCTCGATATCGCGCAGCGCGTAGTAGGTCACGTCGCCGTCATCGGATTGCAGGTTGGGCGTCTCCGAATGGTTCATGTACCAGCCGACCGAGATGCGCAGGAAGTCGATCGGTGCCCAGTAGCCGCCGGTGGTCCTGATGCCGAAGCGCTGGAAGAGCTTCTTGTGCGGCGACGCATGCGCCTGCTTCAGCGGAACCCAGCGGCTGTCCTCGGGCGACCAGACGCGAACGAACTCGCCCTTCTCGATCCTGGTGTCCGAAAAGCATCCGATGCCGTGGATCTTTGAGGGCCCCAGATACAGCAGGGCCTTGTGCCATTTACGCTTACGCATGTCGCAACGGTCCCGAAGTTCACTATCGGTGGCGCGTTGTGCCCTGCCCAGCGTTGGAGAGCAATGAAAACCGTTCAGGCTTTCCGGTTCTGCGCGTTCCAGAACAGCTCGAGGTTGGAGATCAGCGCCGGGCTGAAATGACAAAGCGCCTGCTCTCGCGCATAGAGAGCGGCGTACTGACGGAAGGTATCCAACGGCTCGGCCGAGAGCCGCAACGCGCGGCGGTTACCGATGGCGCCGACGGCACCGGAGCCGGTCAGGCGGTCGATGACGCGAGCGATGGTGGCGTCCATCTCGGCGGGATCGATGACCTCGTCGCAGATCATGCGCCCGACGTCGGAATCGCACTCGATGCGGCGCTCGTACATGATCGCCTGACGGGTGATGCGGTCGCCGACGAAGCGGGCCAGGCGCAGGTTGGCCATCGCCGGGATGATGCCTTCCTTGCGCGCCGGCAGGGTCATGTAGGCGTCGCGGCCGGCGATGTTGAAGTCGGTGGCCAAGAGGATCTGGCAGCCGCCGCCGATGGCGAAGGTCTCGACCGCGGAGATCCAGAGCTTCTCGATGGAATCGCCCGACACCTCGTCGGGTGGCACCTCGGGCTTGGCGAGGCCGCGCATCATCTTGTTCACGAAGCCGAGGTCGCGCACCAGGAACCACAGGAAGGGGATCTTGCCGTAGTAGAGGTGCGTGAGGTTGATGCCGGCATTGAAGATGCGGCGGCCGGCATACTTGCCCTCGGGCACGACCTCGCCGCGCAGCACCGCGACCTGGCTCTGCGGATCGAGGATGCAGACGTCGGCCGCGATCTCGGTGGCGGGCTGCGTGGAATTGTCCTCCGAGTTCAGGAAGCGCTTGTTGGCCAGCAGCAGCACGGCGGCCTTGCCCTGGCGCTCGACCTTGGCGAAGCCGAGATCGAGCTTGCCGTCGCGCAGGAACTTGGCGAGCGCCTCGGCCGATTCCTCGCGCGGCAGCAGCATGGCGTGGCAGAGATGGAGCCCGCTCTGGGGATCGGCCAGGAACTGGTTGCACAGGATGCCCTGGTCGATCTCGCAGCCGTCCTTGTCGGCCTGGCGCAATTCGGCCTCGGCCGCGACCTCGGCGCGGCTGGGGGCGAGGCCCGGCACCATTTCGGCGGCGTCATAGACCAGCTGCTCGACGCGCACGAACTTCGCACGCCCGTTGGTCAGCCGTTCGTAGAGCGTGCGGGCATGGCAGCGCAGGAAGACGAAGCGGGCGTCGCGCGCGGCCTGCTTGATCGCCTCTGCGGTTTCGAAGGTGGCGGGATCGCGCTTGGGCTTGGCCGGCAGCCGCGCCAGGCGCTGCTTGGCGTCGAGCCAGTAGGCCGTGAAGTGGGCGGCGTCGGCCGCGAAGTCGCCGTTTGCGACCGGTGCCGAGACCACCGAATCCATGTCCGTTTCCTGCCCGACAGAAAATTGGAGCGGGCGACGGGATTTGAACCCGCGACCTACGGCTTGGGAAGCCGACGCTCTACCCCTGAGCTACACCCGCGTCGCCGTCTTTCTAGCTCATTTCACCGGACCATAGAAGATGATCCAGATGGCGAAATCGTCGGTGAAATCCTCGAAGCCGTGCTCAGCATGGGCGGCGGCGAAGCACATGTCGCCGGTGCCGACTGCCGTGCGCTTGCCGTCGACGCGATAGAAGCCCGAACCAGCGGCGATGATGTAGACCTCGTCGCGCTGGTGCGGCTTCTGCGGGCCGTTGGTCGGGCGCGGCGTGAAGCGGATTTCCAGGTCGCCGTCGATGAAGGCCTCGGCCGAGCGGCCCGGCTTCCAGGGCAGGCCGCGCGCGGTGGCCAGCGAAATTGGCGCGGGAGTGCGATCCATGACGGCCCTCTCTCCATTTGCTCCAGCCGTGCGATACTAGCTCATGCTCGATGAAGTCCTGACACCCGAAGAACGCGCCGTCGTGGCGCGCGCCAAATCCTTTGCCGAGGAGCACGTCGCGCCCACTGCCGCGCGCTGGGAATGGGAGAGACGCTATCCGCTCGACGCCATCAAGGCGGCCTGTGCCGCGGGCCTGCACACGATCGAGCTGGCGAAGAAGCACGGCGGGCAGGGGCTTTCCTTCTCCTGCAAGCTGCGCGCCTTCGAGGAGATTTCCAAACACGACTTCGCCTTCGCGTTTGCGCTGATCAACCATCACAACGCGGTTGCTCGCTTCGCCCGCGACGGCCAGCCCGCGCACGTCGTGCGCCTGCTGCCGCGCATGATCGCGGGCGAGGTGATCGGCTGCGCCGGCTTGAGCGAGCCCGGCGTCGGCAGCGACTTCGGCGGTCTCGAGATGTCGGCGGTCAAGGTCGAGGGCGGCTGGAAGCTGAACGGCGCCAAGGCCTGGATCACCAATGCCGCCGTCGCCGGCCTGTCGGTGGTCTATGCCCAGACCGACAAGGCCCAGGGCTATCGCGGCATCGCCTGCTTCGCCATCGAGGCCGAGCGGCCGGGCTTCCACCGAGACAAGCCGTTCGAGCTGCATGGCGGCCACGCGATCGGCGTCGGCGGCTTTCGCCTGGTCGACTACCTGGCGCCCGACGAGGCCGTACTGCACCCCCCTGGCCAGGCCTTCAAGGCGGCGCTGGCCGGCATCAACGGCGCGCGCGCCTACGTCGCCGCCATGTGCTGCGGCATGCTGCAGGCCTCGCTGGAGACGGCCGTGCGCTACACCCGGCAGCGCAAGACCTTCGGCCAGAGCGTCATCGACCATCAGGGCGTGCGCTGGAAGCTCGTCGACGCCGCGACCGATCTCGAGGCGGCGCGGCTCCTCACCTATCGCGCGGCGCGGCTGATCGACGAGGGCGGCGATGCCGTGCTGCCGGCCGCCCACGCCAAGAAGTTCGCCACCGAGATGGCCGTGCGGCGCATCGCCGACTGCATCCAGGCGATGGGCGCCAACGGCCTGCGCGCGGAATATCCGCTCAGCCGCCACCTCGCCGGCGCCAAGATCGCCGCCTACACCGACGGCTCGATCGAGATGATGAACGAGCGCATCGGCGTGGCCCTCCCTCAGGTTTTTGGGCCGCAGG
>JADHLS010000278.1 GCA_016780605.1 Reyranella sp. | reverse complement strand
GAGGAACTGAGCTCAGCCCTTCGCCAGCTGGCGATAGTCGAGCTGGCGATGGAACCAGTAGCGGTAACCGGTGATGTTCTTCTGCATCGCCACGTTGAGCAGCGGCTGGTAGATCGGCACGCGCGGCACTTCCTCGAAGGCCATGTCGATGAAGCCCTTGACCGCCGCTTCGTACTCCGGCCCGGTGGTGAAGCGCGCCTTGTCGATCAGCGCGTCCATCGCCGGGTTCTTGTAGCCCATCGTGTTGAAGACGGCGTTCTGGCCGTGATAGCACCAGAAGAAGAAGTACTCCGGATAGTTCAGCCAGCCGCCGAAGGCGTTGGTGATCATCGGCATGTTCTTCTTCAGGAGCTCGCCGCGCCAGTTGGCGCCGGGAACCTTGTTGATCGTGGTCTTGATGCCGATCCGCGCCAGGCTCTCCTGGACCAGCACGGTGAGCGGCTCGTTGGTGCTGGCAAGCCCGAGGTCGAACGACAGCGTGGTCTCGAAGCCCTGCGGATAGCCGGCCTCGGCCATCAGCGCCTTGGCCTTGGCGATGTCGGTCTTGTAGCCGTCCTTCTGCGGCCAGTAGACGCCCTTGAACATGTTGTCGGCGCCGCCGAACAGCGGGATCGCCTGGCCGAACAGCACCGCGTCCATGATCTGCTGATAGGGCAGCGCCCAGGCCACGGCCTGGCGCACCTTGACGTTGTCGAACGGCTTCTGGTTGACGTTCATGCCGAGATACATCATCGCGTTCTCGATCGGCGTGCCGATCACGGTGAGCTTGGGCGACGACTTCAGCTCGGAGAAATCCTTCGACGGCAGGTCGAACGACAGGTCGGCGTCGCCGCGCTCCAGCAGCGCGCGTCGGTTACCGGCCGAGGGGATGATGCGCATGATGACGCGCCGGATCTTGGGCATCGGCCCGTTCTTCCAGTCGTCGTTGCGCACATAGACGACTTCCTGGCCAGGCTGCCAGCGCTCGACCTTGTAGGCGCCGCCCGAGGCATGGTTGTTCTTGCACCATTCCATGGCCCACGGGTCGTTGGCTGTCGCGTTCTTCTTGCACAGCTCGGAGTTCATGATCACCGGCACCGGCACGCCGATGTCGGGCATGGTGAGCTTGTCGGAGCGGAGGAAGTCGACGCGGAAGGTGTTGTCGTCGACGACGACGAACTGCTCGGGCTTCTCGAGCGAGCCCGCCGCCATCTGGAAGGTCGGGAAGCCGCCCACCGTGACGGCGCGATCGAACGACCACTTCACGTCCTTGGCGGTGATCGGCGTGCCGTCGTGGAACTTGGCGTCGCGGCGCAGCTTGAAGGTCACCGAGTTGGGCTTGAGGTCCCATTCGGTGGCAAGCTCGGGCTCGAGCTTGGTGTAGTCGTAGTGATCGTTGCCGTTGGCGTCCTTCTTGGCGCCGTAGGTGATCAGCCGGTCATGAGTGTTCCACGACACTTCGTAGGCGGGCCGGTTGGCGCCCACGCCATGGATGTCCATCGAGTTGGGCGGGCTCTCGCCCACGATCAGCAGCGTCTCGTTGCGCGCCTGGGCCTTGGCCTCCGACCAGATGGCTGGCGCGGCGGTTGCCATGACGCCGGCGGAAGTGGTCCTGATGAACGAACGACGCTTCATTGGTAGCTCCCTGTTCCCGCACTCCCCTGAACAGAGAAGCTGCAAGCCATATGCCAGCCCCTCGAGACCGGCCGTTCGCAGCGATTTCGGCTTATTTATCAGTCTGATTCGCGATTCCGCCGGCCTCGCGCCAGCGCTTCCGCCCAAATCCGGCATGGGCCAAATTGTATGCAATCTGGCCGATTTGCATGCTTATTGGGCCTTGGCATCCATTTTGTATGCAACCGGCGACCGGCGCCGCTAGAGAAAGCTCAATGAATTCCCTGTTCGATCTAGGTCTGCATGCTCTGCGCGCCCGCTACACCACCAGCACCTTGTCCTGCTGCGAGGTGATCGAGGAAGTCCTCCGCCGGATCGCCGCGGCAGGCGACGACAAGGTGTGGATCACGCGCGTCGCCGATGACGCCCTGCGCGAGGCCGCCGCGAAGCTCGACGCCCGTCGCAGCGAAGTCGCGACGCTGCCGCTCTACGGCGTGCCGTTTGCCATCAAGGACAATATCGACGTGGCCGGCCTGCCGACGACCGCGGCCTGCCCGGGCTTCTCTTATGTGCCGGAAAGATCGGCGGCGATCGTGCAGCGACTGGTCGACGCCGGCGCCATCGTCGTCGGCAAGACCAACCTCGACCAGTTCGCCACCGGCCTGGTCGGCGTGCGCTCGCCCTACGGCGTGCCGAGGAATCCTTTCGATCCCAGCTTCGTGCCTGGCGGTTCGAGCTCGGGCTCGGCGGTCGCCGTCGCCGCGGGCCTCGTCAGCTTTGCGCTCGGCACCGACACGGCGGGCTCGGGCCGCGTGCCGGCGGGCTTCAACAACATCGTCGGCCTGAAGCCCACGCCCGGGCTGATCAGCACCGAGGGGCTGGTCCCGGCCTGCAAGTCGCTCGACTGCGTGTCGGTGTTCGCGCTCTCCTGCGCCGACGCCGATGCCGTGCTCGAGGTCGCGGCAACGCCGCACCCGGCAACGGCAATCGGCAAGACCTTCCGGTTTGGCGTGCTCGCGCAGCGCGATGCCGAGTTCTTCGGCGACGATGCCTATGCCGCACTCTACGCCCAGGCGATCGCCCGGCTGAGGGCGCTGGGCGGCGTGCCGGCCGAGGTCGACTACGCGCCGTTCCGTGACGCCGCCGGACTGCTCTATGGCGGCCCCTGGATCGCCGAGCGCACGGCGGCGGTCGGCGCCTTCATGGAGAGTGCGGCCACGGACGCCGGTATCTGGCCGGTGACGCGCGACATCGTCATGTCCGGCCGCGACTATAGTGCCGTCGACGCCTTCGAAGGCCAGTACGAGCTCAGCGAGCTCAAGGCCGATGCGCTGGCGCAGATGGCCCAGCTCGACTTCCTCGCCCTGCCGACCGCGCCCACGATCTATCGCGTCGCCGATCTCGAGCGCGAGCCCGTCCTCTTCAACAGTCATCTCGGCCACTACACGAACTTCGTGAACTTCTTCGGCCTTTCCGCCCTCGCGGTACCGGCGGGCTTCCGCCCCGACGGCATGCCGTTCGGCATCACGCTGATCGCGGCGGCGCATCGCGAGCGCGCCCTGCTGGCGTTCGGGGCACGCTGGCAGCGCGAGGTGCCGTTGCCGCTGGGCAGGACCACCAGCCAGTTGCCGCCGGCCGATGCCGATCCCGTCGCCCGCGAGGACCGCGTCCCGATCGCCGTCGTCGGCGCGCATATGAGCGGCTTGCCGCTCAACGGCCAGCTGCTCGAACTGGGCGGACGGTTGGAGAGCAAAGGCTGGACCGCACCGATCTATCGTTTCTACGCCCTGCCCGGCGGGCCGCCGCACCGGCCGGGCCTGGTGCGCGTGGCCGACGGCCCGGGAGGCGGCGGCGGCGCGATCGAGATCGAGGTGTGGAGCCTGCCCGCCGCCAAGGTCGGCCGTCTGCTCCAGCAGATCCCGGCACCGCTCGGGCTCGGCACCGTCACCCTGGCCGACGGCTCCGGCGTGCCGGGCTTCCTCTGCGAGAGCCACGCCACGGTAGGAGCAAAGGACATCACCGCACTGGGCGGCTGGCGGGCCTATCTAAAAACCCTCGCCGTCTGATAGGGTCCATCCCTTCTAGGAGGGAAACGATCCATGAGCGGAAAGATCGCAGTCGTCACCGGCGCGGGCAGCGGCATCGGCCGTGCTTCGGCGCTCGCGCTCCTGAACAACGGCTACAAGGTGGCCCTGGCCGGCCGTCGCAAGGGCGCGCTGGAGGAGACCGCGAAGATGGCGGGCAACAACACGCCGAATGCCATGGCCGTGCCGACCGACGTCACCAAGCGCGACGATATCCTGGCGCTGTTCGCCAAGGTCAAGGCGACCTGGGGCCGGCTCGACCTGGTGTTCAACAATGCCGGCGGTGGCGCACCGCCCGTGCCGCTCGAGGAGCTGCCCTACGAGACCTGGCTTTCGGTGGTGGCGGCCAACCTCACCGGTCCGTTCCTGTGCACCCAGGAAGCCATCAAGATCATGAAGGACCAGAAGCCGCGCGGCGGCCGCATCATCAACAACGGCTCGATCTCGGCTCATGCGCCGCGGCCGTTCTCGGTCGCCTACACCTCGACCAAGCACGCCATCACCGGCCTCACCAAGTCGACCTCGCTCGACGGCCGGCAATACGACATCGCCTGCGGCCAGATCGACATCGGCAACGCCGTGACGCCGATGACCGAGCGCATGACCAAGGGCGTGCTGCAGCCCAACGGCACGACCATCCCCGAGCCGCGCATGGATGTGAGCGCGGTAGCCAACGCCATCCTCTACATGGACAGCCTGCCGCTCGACGCCAATGTGCAGTTCATGACGGTGATGGCGACCAAGATGCCCTTCGTCGGAAGAGGTTAGCGCAGCGCACTAACTCTTCCGACGGGCGGGCGGCAGCGCTTGTCATCAAGCGCGAGAGCCCGCGCCGCGCAGAAAAGACAAAGATCATGAGCGGAGCAGCCGCGTTTGCCCGCGACATCGGAGGTGCGCGCCCGGGGCTTAACACGATCAGGCCGCCTCGCCGCAGCTCGCCGACGAATTCGAGCCGCCCGGCGTGTCGGCGTACCGGCGGCTCCTCTCATCGGGCGGGCTCGCCATCAAACCTTTACGCCGGCTTGCCTCAGCTCGGCGAGGAAGCCCATTACGGTGCGGTAGCCGGTCGCCATCGTCCTGACATTGGAGCCCTGCCGATGCGTGCTCGCTGGAACGACCAGGCCTTTCCGGCCAACGCGCACGCACTGGCCCTCCCTCAGAAGCACGTCGGCATGCCGCCGGACCGTCTCGTACGGCAGGCGGAGCGCATTCGAGATGGCAAGGACGCTGACCGGCAGACGCTGGCTGTCGTCCAGCACGTGGCGGTCGCTTGCGGCGGGGGTGTTCGTCACGTGCTTGACGTTGGCCGTCCAGATTCCGGTGAAGACCAGACCCTTGACGAAGTCACCGCCGGAGAACTCATGCAAGGTCTTCAAGCCGTCGAGCAGCATGCCGATCCCGACCATGGCGATCGCGGTCTGTTCCCTGGTCAGGCGTCCGGATCGCAGCGGACGGCCCGACTGGGCATCGAAGCGGGCGACTCCGATCCGCGTCAGGTCCCTCAGCATGCGCGCGCAGTTGACATAGCTCCTGCGAAGCATGGCGTCGATGCGCGGGCTTCGCTTGCCGGCAACCGGCAGCGCGAGCCTTCCCTTCACTTCGGCGCACTGGCCCTCCTCGATCAAGGCACGGGCATGGCGGCGCACGGTCTCGTAGGGAAGGCCGAGCTTGCGCGACAGTTCGCGGACGCCGACCGGGCCGTGGCCACGTCCCACGCGCTGGTCACGCCACAGCGTCAGCAGGATGAGGCTGCTGACCATGTCATGGTGCATGTCCGACAGGAGATCGACACCGCGCAGGAAATGTTCCACCGCCACACGCATCACGGGATAGGTGTCGCGAGGAACTATTGGCTCAATTTGGGTAGCCAGCTGGCTCATTTTGGGCACCATCCGACTTCTACAGCCTGGCGCAAGCGCGGTAACCCCAACGTGGGGAGTATTCGCTTACCAGGGTGTGGGTAAAGTGACGGCCACGAAATCGAGGCATGCTCCGCCGCTAAGCGGCGCGGATTCACAGACGTGTCATATGCACGAACAGCAACGCAGTGCCGCCGCCTGCGATCCGTCCAGGCCGCCGCTCTGCGCACCGCATTGCGCGACGGCGCTGCTGCTCGCCGTGCTCAGCAACGAGCCGGTCGCGCCGCGACCGGGGTGCTGCATGCTGCCGACGAAGTCGAAGGCGCCGGTGCGCCAGCGGGAACGCCGGGTTCGGCCGCCGATTGGTCGGCACATTTCCGCCGAAGTCCCTCATGCCGGAGGGCTTCCGGCGGGCGACGACTAAGCCTGAGCCGTCAGTAGCCTTCGTGCATCAGCGGGAAGGCCGAGTGCACGCCCGGCAGGTTGGTCGGCGTGCTGGCCGAGATGTAGCTCTTGTCGAGCTGCTTCAGGCTGGTGACGCCTAGCAGGCCCATCACCTCCTTCATCTCCTCCTCGAGCAGCTCGACCACGCGCTCGATGCCCGCCGCGCCCGCCGCGGCGAGCCCGTAGCAATAGAGCCGGCCGAGACCGACCCAATCGGCGCCCATGCAGATCGCCTTGACGATGTCACTGCCGCGGCTGAACGAGCCGTCGACCGCGATCTTGGCGCGGCCCTTCACGGCGTCGATCACCTCGGGCAGCACGGCGGCCGAGCCGCGGCCATGGTCGAGCTGGCGGCCGCCGTGGTTGGAGCAGTAGACCGCCCACACGCCGTGCTGGCAGGCGATGTCGGCATCCTCGCCGGTGCCGATGCCCTTCAGCATGAACTTCACGTCGGGGAACTTGTCCTTCACCTTCTTGAAGTTCTCCCACGAGAACGCGGCCTGATGGTCCTGGCCGGTCGCCGCGGTGCGCCACGACTTCACGAAGCGCTTGGCGATGTCGCGCTCGCGACGCGAATAGACCTGCGTGTCGACGGTGATGCAGAAGGCGTCGTAGCCCGCATCCATCGCCTGCTTGACACGGTCGGCCACCCAGTTGTCGTCGCCGCGCACATAGAGCTGGTAGATCTTGGGACCGCCGCCGCCCTTCACGATGTCCTCGAGTTTGAGCGTCGTCACCGAGCTGATCAGCATCGCGACGTTGCCTGCGCCCGCGCCCTTGGCGACGGTGATGCCGCCGCCCGGCTCGAAGGATTCCAGCGAGCCGACCGGTGCCAGCATGACCGGCAGCCGGATCTTCTTGCC
>JADHLS010000277.1 GCA_016780605.1 Reyranella sp. | reverse complement strand
CGCATGGTTGCGGCACTTGGCGGCCCAGACGACATCCTGACGCACAGCGCGCGCTATCTCGCGCATGCGCCGGTGATCAAGCCCTGCACGGCCGAGCGCTCGGGCCACGTCGCCGGCATGAATGCGCGCGACGTCGGCGTCGCGGTCGTGGCGCTGGGCGGCGGGCGTGCCCATGCCGACGACGCCATCGATCCCTCGGTCGGCCTCAGCGAGGTCATCGATGTCGGCGCCGAGATGCGCGCCGGCGGCCTGCTGTGCGTCGTCCATGCGGCGAGCGAAGCGGACGCCGACCAGGCGATTGCCGAACTGCGGCGGGCGATCCGCATCGAGGACCGACCGCCGGCGGAACGGCCGGTCGTCCTGGAGCGCATTGGTCGATGACTCCCGATCTCGAAGCCTACGTGCGTGATGGCTTCCTGGTGCTGAGGGATTTCCTGCCGGCCGCCGACTGCGATGCCCTGCAAGCGCGAGCGGCCGAGCTCGTGGCCGGCTTCGATCCCGGCCCCGTGCGCACCGTCTTCTCGACGCGCGACCAGGGCCATGCGCGTGACCGCTACTTCCGCGACTCGGGCGGCGCCATCCGCTTCTTCTTCGAGGAGGAGGCGACCGACCAGCCGGTGCCGCTGGCACTGAACAAGATCGGCCATGCCCTGCACGACCTCGATCCGGTGTTCGGCCGCATTTCGCGCCATCCGCGGATGGCCGCGCTGGCCGCCGCGCTGGGCTTCACGCGGCTGCTGCTGCTGCAGTCCATGTACCTATTCAAGCAGCCTCGGATCGGCGGCGAGGTTGGTTGGCACCAGGACGCCACCTACCTCCACACGCGGCCCTCGACCGTGACCGGCTTGTGGATCGCCCTCGACGACGCCGACCGCGACAATGGCTGCCTGATGGCCCTGCCCGGAGGCCATCGCGGGCCGCTGCGCCAGCGCTTCCATCTCACCGGTAACGACCTCGTGACGGACACGCTGGACGCCACGCCCTGGCCGGACAGCCCGCCGGTGGCGCTGGAGGCGCCGCGCGGCACCCTGGTCGTGCTGCACGGGCTGCTGCCGCACGCCAGCGCCCCCAACCGTTCGAGCCGGCCGAGGCACGCCTATGCCTTGCACCTGATCGACGGGTCGGCCGAGTATGCGGCGGACAACTGGCTGCAAAGGCCGGACCTGCCGTTGCGAGGCTTCGATTGATTCCCAAGGCTGAGCTGCACTGCCATCTCGAGGGCTCGATCCCGCCCGTGCTTGCGCGCGAGCTCGCGACGCGCAATGGGCTCGAATTGCCGGCCGGCCTGTTCGGCGCCGACGGCTTCTACGCCTGGACGGACTTCTGGAGCTTCCTCAAGGCCTACGACCGCGTCTGCACCACGCTGCGCCAGCCGCGCGACTTCGGCGCCGTCCTCTATTCCTACCTGGCCGGCGCGGCCGCCGAGGGCGCGGTCTATGTCGAGATGTTCTGCTCGCCCGAGCGGCCGGCGGCGCTCGGCATTCCCTACAGCGCCTGGCTGGACGCGCTGGAGCAGGCGATCGACCGGGCGCGCCGCGATTTCGGCATCGAGGGCCGCATCATCGTGATCTGCATCCGCCATCTCGGGCCCGACAAGGCGCTCAGCATGGTGCAGCAGATGGTGGCCGAGCCGCACCACTACGTCGTGGGCTTCGGCATGGGCGGCGACGAGGCGCAGTTCACGCCGGCCGACTTCGCCCCGGCCTATCGCCTGGCCCACGACAAGGGCTATGGCTGCACCGTCCATGCCGGCGAGGTTTTAGGGCCCGAGAGCGTGTGGGCCGCCATCCGCGACCTGCCGGTGACGCGCATCGGCCATGGCGTGCGCTCTGCCGACGATCCGCGACTGATGGAGGAGTTGGCGCGCCGCGGCATCGTGCTGGAGGTCTGCCCGGGCAGCAATATCGCGCTCGGCCTCTACCCCGATCGGGCCGCCCATCCGCTGCACCGATTGATCGCCGCGGGCGTTCGCGTCACCCTCAACTCCGACGACCCGCCGTTCTTTCACACCACGTTGGGCAATGAATACGACCAGGCGGGACTGGGGGAGCGCGAGCTGCGCGGCATCGCGCGGACGGCGATCGAGGCGTCGTTCGCCGACGCTGCGGTCAAGGAGAGGCTGTTGAGGGAGATCGGACCATGAGCCTGAGGAAGATTCTGGCGGCGGGCGTGCTGCTCGCGATGCTGTCGACGGGGACGATGGTCGGCCCGATGGTTGGTGCGGTGCGGGCGCAGGAAGTGCCGCCCAACGACCTCCTGCTGGCGGCGCTGTGGACGCAGAAGTCGGTCGAGTACAAGGCCAATGCACTCACCGTCTTCGCGCTGGCGAAAATCCGGCTCGACCAGGCGCTGGCCGACAAGAGCTGGACGGCGGCGCCCAACGAGCAGAAGGGCGACTTCGGCAACCTGCCGCCGGCCGTCGTCCTCGATGTCGATGAGACCATCCTCGACAACTCGCTCTATCAGGTGTGGATGCTGAAGAACAACCAGACCTTCAGCACCAAGACCTGGAACCAGTTCTGCGCCGACCAGGTGTCGCTCGCCATCCCCGGCGCGGTCGAGTTCACCAAGTATGCCGATTCCAAGGGCGTCAAGGTGTTCTACATCTCCAACCGCGACGCCTCGACCGAGAAGGACACGCGCGCCAACATGGAGAAGCTCGGCTTCCCGATGGGCGGCAACGTCGACACCTTCCTGATGCAGGGCGAGCAGAAGGACTGGGGCAGCGCCAAGAGCTCGCGCCGCGCCGTCGTCACCAAGGACTACCGCGTGCTCTTGAACATGGGCGACAATTTCGGCGACTTCGACGACCGCTACCGCAGCAGTCCGGCCGAGCGGTTGGCCGCCTTCGAGTCCGACATGGCCTACTGGGGCAAGCAGTGGCTGATGCTGCCCAACCCGACCTACGGCTCGTTCGACAGCGCGACCTACAGCCACGACTTCAAGAAGCCGGCGGCCGAGCAGCGCAAGGCCAAGTGGGATGCCATCGAGAGCTGGACGGGGCCGAAGTGATCTTTGCTGGGAGCGCGGCACACCGGGGCGCTCATACGGTGTTTAAACGGAGCATGATGCGCCACGGAGTGGCGCGCTCCCAGCAATGAGGAAGATCAGATCGCGGCTTCCGTCTGCGCGTCGAACAGGTGCAGGCGGTCGGGGTTGATGGCGAGCTTCAGGCGCTCGTGCACCCGGGTGCGCAGCGTCGGATCGACCGAGGCGACGAAGGTGCTGGTGCCGGCGCGGGTGTCGAGCAGGATCTCCGATCCCAGTTGTTCGATGACCTCGACCTCGACCTCGAAGCAGAGCTCGGCCGGATCGGCGGGGCCCGCGACGCGCAGGTCCTCGGGGCGGATGCCCAGGGTGGCCTTGCTGCCGGCGTGGCCGTTGACGCGGGCCGCGATCGGCTCGGGCACGCCGATCTTGAGGCCGGGCGCCTCGGCCCACAGGCGACCGTTGCCGCCGCTCAGCGTCACGTCGGCGAAGTTCATCGCCGGCGAGCCGATGAAGCCCGCGACGAAGCGGTTGGCCGGGGTGTTGTAGAGCTCGAGCGGCTCGCCGACCTGCTGGACCACGCCATCCTTCATCACCACGACGCGGTCGCCCAAGGTCATCGCCTCGACCTGGTCGTGGGTGACGTAAATCGAGGTCACGGCCAGCCGCTCGTGCAGCTTCTTCAGCTCGACGCGCATCTGCACGCGCAGCTTGGCGTCGAGGTTGCTGAGCGGCTCGTCGAACAGGAACACCTTGGGGTCGCGCACGATGGCGCGGCCCAGCGCCACGCGCTGGCGCTGGCCGCCCGACAGCTGGCGCGGCTTGCGGTTCAGCAGCTGGCCGATGTCGAGGATCTCGGCGGCGCGCTTGATGCGCTTCTGGATCTCGGCCTTGTCGAACTTCCGCATCTTCAGCCCGAACGCCATGTTGCTGGCGACGCTCATGTGCGGATAGAGCGCGTAGTTCTGGAACACCATGGCGATGTCGCGATCCATCGGCGGCACTTCGTTGACCACCGTGTTGCCGATCAGGATGTCGCCCGACGTGACGGCCTCGAGGCCGGCGATCATGCGCAGCGTCGTGGTCTTGCCGCAGCCCGAGGGGCCGACGAAGACCACGAATTCCTTGTCGCGGATGTGCAGGTCGACATCCTTCACCACATGGTTGGTGTCGAACATCTTGTTGAGCTTGCGGACGATTACCTCGGCCATGACGCTATCCTTTGCCCCTACCCTTTGACCGAGCCGGTGAGGCCCGAGACGTAGTGTTCGACGAAGAACGAATAGACGACCGCCACAGGGATCGAGCCCAGCAGCGCGCCCGCCATCAGCGGCCCCCAGAAGAAGACGTCGCCTCGGATCAGCTCGGAGGTGACGCCGACCGGCACGGTCTTCTGGTCGGGCGACGACAGGAAGACCAGGGCGTAGATGAACTCGTTCCACGACAGGGTGAAGGCGATGATGCCGGCCGACAGGATGCCGGGCACCGCGCAGGGGATGATGATGTAGACCATGGCCTTCCAGCGCGAGGCGCCGTCGATGCGCGCGCACTCCTCGAGCTCCTTGGGGATGGCCTTGAAGTAGCCCATCATCAGCCAGGTGCAGAACGGGATCAGGAAGGTCGGATAGGTCAGGATCAGCGACCACGGCGTGTCGCCGAGCTCGAAGTTGCGGATGATCTGGGCCAGCGGGATGAACAGCAGCGTCTGCGGCACCAGGTAGGTGATGAAGATCATGGTGCCGAGGCTGCCGGCCCACGGGAAGTTGAGCCGGGCCAGCGCATAGCCCGCGAGCACGCCGCAGAACAATGAGATCAGCGTCGAGACCACGGCGATGAACATGGTGTTCAGCATCCAGCGCCCGAAGTTGGTCTCCTCGAACAGATACTCGATGTGCTCGAAGGTCGGGTTGTTGGTCCAGAACGGATTGTAGTTGACCGCGTTCCACGGCCGGTAGAGCTCGCCGTCGGGCCGGAACGACGTGATGATCATCCAGTAGAACGGGAAGAGCAGCACGAACACGAACAGGATTAGCGGGATGTTGTAGAACACCCACTTCCGCCAGACTGCACCCTCGATCATCTCAACGGGTCTCCACGCGACGGATGTACAGGAGCTGCACGACCACGATCAGGAACAGGAAGGGGAACATGGCGAGCGATATGGCTGCTCCTTCCGACAGCAACCCGGTGCCGATGCCGAGCTGGTAGGCGTAGGTGGCGAAAAGCTGCGTGGCGTTGGCGGGCCCGCCGCCGGTCATGACGTAGACCAGCTGGAAGTCGGCGAAGGTCTGGATGACCGAGAACAGCATCACCACCATCGTCACCGGCAGCAGCAGCGGCCAGGTGACGTACCAGAAGCGGTTCCACGGGCGGGCGCCGTCGATCGCCGCGGCCTCGTTCAGCTCGGGACTGATGGTCTGCAGGCCGGCCAGCAGGCTGATGGCGAAGAACGGCACGCCGCGCCAGATATTGACGACGATGATCGAGGTCATCGCGAGGTCGGGGTCGCCCAGCCAGTTGATGCGCTGGGTGATGAAGCCCATATGGAACAGCGCCCAGTTGATGACGCTGAAGGTCGGGTCGAACATCCACTTCCAGGCGAAGGTCGACAGCACCGTCGGGATGATGAAGGGCAGCAGGATGAAGGCGCGGACCAGCGCCTTGCCCTTGAAATGCCGGTTCAGCAGCATCGCCAGCCACAGGCCAAGCCCCAGCTTGAACACCGTGGTGACGGCCGTGTACCAGAAGGTGTTCCACACGGCCGTGCGGAAGATGCTGTCGTTCCAGATCTTGACGAAGTTCTGGAGGCCGACGAAGCCGCCGGGCACGCCGACGCGCTGGCTCGTCAGGGCCAGCAGAACGCCCTCGAAGAACGGATAGGCGATGAACAGGCCGAGCAGGATGGCTGTCGGCATGAGGAGGGCGAGCGCCAGCCAGCGCTCATCCTCCAAGCGCCGCAGTCGCGGGGTTGGACGGGTCACCACGCCGGGGACTGCGGTCACTGTCATGGCTCACTCACTCGCTGGCACCGTTGAGTTACGCGGAACAGGCCTTGCTCAGGCTGCGTAGATCTTCTTCAGCTCGCTCTCGGCCCACTTCACCGACTCCTCGGGCGGCATGCCTTGCACCGCCTTGGCGTACATGTCGGTGATGATGTACTTCGACAGGCCCTCCTGGGCCTTGGCGTCCGGCGGACCGGCAAAGCCGATGGCCTGGCCAAGCCGGGCCGCGACCTTGAACGGCGCCATCACCGGGTCGACGTTCCACAGCGGGTCGCTCTCCCACTTGGCGGTGCATGGCGTGGCGAAGCCCTTCTGCGATTCGAAGAACCTCCGGTAGTTCGCCTCGGTGTGGAGGTACTTCAGGAACTCCTTGGCCGCGTCCTGGTTCTTCGAATACTTCATCAGCATGTTCGACTGCAGCAGATGGAAGCCGAACTGCCCGGCCGGCCCCTTGGGCAGCGGCGCGTGCAGGATGTCCTTGCTCATCGGCTCGCCCTTCTCGGTCTTGTACTGATCGGGCTTGCGCAGCGTCTCGATGTAGATCGAGGCGCCGTTCAGGGTCGCCGAGATGGTCTGCGACAGGAAGGCTCGGTTGTTGTTGGTGTCGTCCCAGGCGAGGCCGCCCTCGTCCATGGCGTCCTTCCAGAGGGCCGTCATGAACTTGACCGATTCGAGCGTCTCCTTGGAGTTGAGGACCACGGTCTTGCCGTCGGCCTCGACCTCCTTGCCGCCCCACGACCACAGGTAGGGATAGGTGAAGCCCGGCGCGTCGCCGAAGGTATGGCCGAGCGTCTGGCCGAACGGATGGCCCTTCGCCTTCAGCTTCTTGCCAACGGCATGATAGTCCTCCCAGTTGTCGGGGAACTTC
>JADHLS010000276.1 GCA_016780605.1 Reyranella sp. | reverse complement strand
GCTGCGCAGCACGCTGTCGAGGTTGGTGTTGAAGAACGCCGAGTAGCGTGGCTTTTCCACGACGATGTCGCCGGGCTGCGGCCGCAGCTCCTGCACCAACTCGTAGTCCCAGCCGCCCTTGGCCAGCAGCTTGCCCTGTAGCTCGGGCTTGCGCCGCATCAGCTTTAGCGCATTGGACTTGTGATAGTTGGGCGAGCCCGGGCCGCCGGCCTCGACATAGTCGGGATCCCAGCCGTTCTGGAAATAGATCACCGGCATGCCGACCGCGCGCGCTGCCGCGGCGGCCTGCTTGATGTTGGCGATCGCCCTCGGCGCGCCCGAGACGTCGAAGCCTGCCAAGCTGGTATAGCCGCCGGGCGAGGCGTAGGCGTTCTGCATGTCGACGATGATCAGCGCCGTCTCCTGCGGCCGCAGCATGATCGGCTCGGGCTTGGCCGGCAGGTAACGAGCGGACGGGTCGTCGGACGGGAAATAGCTGACGGGTTCGGTCATGCGGCCACCTTTGCCGTCGGCGTGACATGTTGCCGGCTCTTCATCAAGGGCTGGATGCGCTCGCCGAAGACCTCGGTTCCGGTGATGAACTCGTCGAAGGTCAGCAGCACCCCCGCCAGGCCGGGGATGGTGGCCATCTCGTCCAGCATCCGAGCCACCTTGGCATACGAGCCCAGCAACAGGCCGATATTGATGTTCACCATCGACTTGGGGTCGATCGCGTGGCGGACATTGCTGTCGCCGGCCGGGTTCTTGTCGGCCGTCGCCTGCTCGACCAGCCAGGCCAGCGCCTCGAGGTCGGCGCCTTCCTTGTAGAGTTCCCATTTGGCCTCGGCCTCGGCGTCGGTCTCGCCGGTGATCACCATCGTCAGCGCGTACGAGGCGACCTTGCGGCCGGTCTGGCTGGCGTAGGACTGCATGCGCTCGACCGTGTCGGCGCAAGCAAGCGGCGTGTTGATGCCCTTGGCGAAGCAGAAATTGTAGTCGGCATACTTGGCGGTGAACTCCAGCCCGGCATCGCTCTGGCCGGCGCAGATGATCTTCATGTCGGCCTGCGGTCGGGGGCTCAAGCGACAATCGCTCATGGTGAAGAACTCGCCCTTGCGGTCCGATACGCCGGTCTCCCAGAGATCGCGCAGGATCTGCACGTACTCTGTCGCATAGCGATAGCGATGGCCGAAATACTCGTCTCCCGGCCACAGCCCCATCTGGGAATACTCGGGCCGCTGCCAGCCGGTGATGACGTTCAGGCCGAAGCGGCCGTTGGAGATCGAATCGATGGTCGAGCACATGCGCGCGGCGATGGCCGGCGGCACGGCGAGCGTCGGCACCGTGGCGAACAGGCGGATGCGCTCGGTCACGGCGGCCAATCCTGCCATCAGGGTGAAAGATTCCAGGTTGTGGTCCCAGAACTCGCTCTTCCCGCCGAAACCGCGCAGCTTGATCATCGACAGCACGAAGTCGAGCCCGTAACGCTCGGCGTTGAGCGTCGTCTGCTTGTTGAGCTCGAAGCTCGGCTTGTACTGCGGCGAGGTCGTCGAGATCAGCCAGCCGTTGCTGCCGATGGGAATGAAGACGCCGATTTCCATGCGCGTCGCCCTTCTGTGAACCTCCGGGCGATGTGCAATTCCCGGACCGTCATATAGAGCGCCGTTTGGAGCTGACCTCACCCTGAGGAGCGGTCCGCAGGACCGCGTCTCGAAGGGTGGGCACACCACGAGTGTTGTCACCCTTCGAGACGCGCACTTCGTGCGCTTCTCAGGGTGAGGTGTTGGTTTGTGGCGAATTGCTTAAACGTGGATCAGTCGACGAGCCACAACGCTCAACTTTGGATCAGCGCGCGCGTCGTCCCGCTGCTATCGCCACGAAATTCTCGCGTGGCATGTTTCTTGCGAATTCTTGTCGCGACCCACGGTGATTGGTGTCGAGAGAGGTGACAGATGACCCGCAGCTCTTCTGAAACCGGCAAGAAGGTCAATCGTAGAACGCTACTCAAGGGTGCCGCCGCCGGCAGCGCCGTCGTGGCCACGCAAGGCATCGCTGGATTTCCCACCGTGTGGGCGCAGAATACCAAGGACGTGACCTTGGTTCATGCCGGCGGCTCCTACGCGGCGATCAAGGAGATCGGCGAGCAGGCGAGCAAGGACCTCGGCTTCAAGATCGTGATGCAGGCGATCACCGACGACGTGCAGCTCAACCGCTCGCTGACCCAGCCGCAGACCATCGACATCAACAACATCGACAGCACCAAGCTGCCCTACCTGTTGGGCAAGGGTGCGATCGCGCCGATTCCAGTCGCGAAATACAAGCTCTGGGGCGAGACCGTGCCGCTCTTCACCAAGGGCTCGTATCCCAACGGCAAGATGGCCTCGACCCAGGGTTTGGCGCCGATCGAGGCGATGTTCTACACCGACAAGGACGCCAAGAAGCTCGCCGACAAGCCGACCGAGTTTCTGACCATGATCCCGACCATCTACAATGCCGACACGCTCGGCATCCGGCCCGACCTGGTGGGCGGCCGCGACAAGGTCACGAGCTGGAAGGACCTGCTCGATCCCAAGTACAAGGGCAAGACGGCTCTGGTCGACTACGCGCCGGTCGGCGTGATGGACGTCGCCATGGCGCTCGAAGCGCGCGGCGACTTCAAGTACGCCGACAAGGGCAACATGACCAAGGACGAGATCGACAAGACCATCAAGATCATGATCGATCTCAAGAAGGGCGGCCATTTCCGCTCCTTCTGGAGCACCTTCGACCAGTCGGTGAACCTGATGGCCTCGGGCGAGGTCGTGATCCAGTCGATGTGGTCGCCCGCGGTGACCGCTGTGCGCTCGCGCAGCATCGACTGCTACTACGTGCCCTTGAAGGAAGGCTATCGCGGCTGGTTCGTCGGCCTCGCGCCGATGGCCCATCTCAGCGGTCTCAAGCTCGATTGCGCCTACGAATACATGAACTGGTTCAATTCAGGCTGGCAGGGCGGCTTCATCGCCAAGCAGGGCTACTACTCGGCGGTGCCGTCGACGGCCAAGAAGTTCCTGACGCCCGAGGAATGGGACTATTGGTACGACGGCAAGCCTGCGGCGGTCGACATCAAGGACCCGTACGGCACCCTGGTGGAGAAGAAGGGCAGCACGCGCGACGGCGGCGGCATCTGGGACCGCATGGGCAACATCGCCTGCTGGAACACGGTCATGGACGAGGACCGTTACCTGACGCGGCGCTGGAACGAGTTCGTCTCTTCGTAAAGCATCCGGTCGTGCCGCCATGGCCCTCGTAGATCAGGCAGCAGACGGATTCATGGCGCCGCCGCCTGCCCAGGCTGTGGTGGAGGACAATAGCGGCGAGCGCGCCTCGTGGTTCCAGGTCGCGCCGCTGGTGGTCGTGCTGCTGCTGTTCTTCGGCCTGCCCATGCTGGTGGTGCTGGCCGTGAGCTTCTTCGACTTCAGCCGCACCGAGATCATTCCGGCTTTCATCTTCGACAACTACATCGACCTCTTCCGCTCCGAGGTGACGTTCCGGCTCTACGCCAGCTCGCTCAAGTTCGCGCTGATCGTGTGGTTGGTGACCCTCGTGCTGGGCTTCAACATCGCCTACTTCCTGGTCTTCCACGTGCGCGGGCTGCTCTTTCAGATCGGGCTCTTCCTGCTCTGCACCGTGCCGTTCCTGACCTCGAACATCATCCGCATGATCTCGTGGATCCCGTTCCTGGGCCGCAACGGCATCTTCAACCAGGCTCTGCAGGGCGCCGGCATCACCAGCCAGCCGCTGGAGTTCCTGCTGTTCTCCGATTTCGCCGTCATCGTGGCCTACGTCCACCTGTTCACGCTGTTCATGGTGGTGCCGATCTTCAATTCGATGGCGCGCATCGACAAAAGCCTGCTCGAGGCGGCGCGCGACGCCGGCGCCGGCCGCTTCCGGGTCGTCGCCGAGGTCGTCCTGCCGCTGTCGCGCACCGGCATTGCCTTGGGCTCGATCTTCGTCGTCACCCTGGTGATGGGCGATTCCTTCGTCGTGCGCACCATGAGCGGCGGCCAGAGCGCCTCGGTCGTCTCGGCGCTGCAGAACGAGGTGGCGGCGCTGCAGTATCCGCCGGCTGCGGCCAGCGCCGTCATCATGGTGATCATCGTCACCCTGATGGTGGCGGCCATCCTGCGCGTGGTCGACGTGCGCAAGGAACTGGCCGGCTAAGGGGGCGGGGTAGGCCATGCACGGCGACGACACAAGGCCCTGGACCTTCTACGCCTTCGCTGCGTTCTTCACGCTGTTCGTGCTGTTCCTCTACGGCCCGATGATCGTGATCTACATCCTGTCGTTCCAGGGCCCCAACGGCGGCATGACCTTCCCGATGAACGGCGTGTCGCTGCACTGGTTCTCCGCCCTGGTGTCGCAGACGCGCGTCGGCGACATCGCCGGCTCCTTCGTGCGCTCGCTCGGTCTTGCCGCCATGGTCGCAGTGATCACGGTCGTCCTCGCCGTGCTGGCGGGTCTTGCCTTCCGCCGCCGCTTCCGCGGCTCGGCCTTCGCCTTCTATCTTGCGATCGCCAGCCTGATCATGCCCGGCCTGTTCGTCGGGCTCGGCATCGCGCTCACCTTCCGCCTGCTCGGCCTGCCGACCGAGTGGTTCACGACCGGCCTTGGCGCCCAGCTTACCTGGACGCTGCCGTTCGGGCTTTTGATCATGTTCGCCGTGCTCGGCCGCTTCAATCGCTCCTACGAGGAGGCGGCGATCGATCTCGGCGCCAGCAACTGGCAGAAAGTGAAGGAGGTCACGCTGCCCATCCTCCTGCCCGGCATCATCGGCGTGGCATTGTTCGGCTTCACGCTGTCCTACGACGAGATCGCCCGCACGGCGCTCGCGGCCGGCGCGAAGAATACCCTGCCGCTCGAAATCTGGGCGATGACCACCAACGTCACCTCGCCGACGCTTTATGCCGTCGGCGCCGTCACCACGATCGTGTCCTTCATCGTGATCGTTCTGTCGCTGGGCTCGATCGCCCTCGTCCAACGCCGGCGCGCGGCCGCCGGCGCGCGTACGGAGTAACGAATATGGCCCCATCAACGCCACCGCCAAACGGCGAGGTTGCCGTCGTCGGCGTCACCAAGCGCTTCGGCGAGACCACGGCGGTCAGGGATCTCAGCCTCACCATCCCGCACGGCTCCTACTGCTGCCTGCTCGGGCCCTCGGGCTGCGGCAAGACCACGATCCTGCGCATGATCGCGGGCCACGAGAAACCGACCAGCGGCGACATCCGCATCGGCGGCCAGTCGGTGCTGGGCCTGCCGCAGGTGCAGCGCGGCACCGCGATGATGTTCCAGAGCTACGCGCTCTTCCCGCATCGCAGCGTGCTCGACAATGTGGCCTTTGCGCTGAAGATGCGCGGCGCCAGCGCCGCCGAGCGCCACGCCAAGGCCCGCGAGCTCCTGACCAAGGTCCAGCTCGAGAAGTTCGGCGACCGCCTGCCGGCCCAGCTGTCGGGCGGCCAGCAGCAGCGTGTGGCCCTGGCCCGCGCGCTGATCACCAATCCGCGCGTGCTGCTGCTCGATGAGCCCCTGTCGGCGCTCGACGAATACCTGCGGCTGCGCATGCGCGGCGAGCTCAGGCGCGTGCAGAAGGAACTCGGCATCACCTTCGTGCATGTGACCCACACCCAGCTCGAGGCCATCGCCGTGGCCGACATGGTCGTGGTCATGGCCCAGGGCCATATCGAGCAGGCGGCGAGCGCGCGCGACATCTTCGTGGCGCCGCGCAATGCCTATGTCGCCCGCTTCGTCGGCGGCCAGAACGTGCTGGCGGGCTCGGTCGAGAGCGTCATGAACGGCACGGCGGCCGTCGCCGGCAAGAACGGCATGCGCTACGCCATCCCGGTCGGCGAGCGCCGGCCGATGCGCGGCTCGCCCTTGTGGGGCTCGATCCGCCGCGATCGCATTGCCATCGAGAAGATCGCGCCCGGCGCCAAGCCTGCTTCCGGACTGAACGCCGTGGTGGGCGAGGTGCATACGCTGGAGAACCAGGGCTCGTACGTGAAGGTGACGCTCGACCTCGGCGACAGCGAAGAGTTCGTGGCCCACGTGCTCGACGAGACCTTCTTCACCCAGCCGCTGGACATCGGCGAGCGTGTCGTGGCGCGCTGGTCGGCGTCCGATGTGAAGCTCCTGGCGGATGGCCCAATCGCCGAGGAGACGGCACCCGCCGGCACGGCAATGGCAACCGCCGGCTGACATGGAATTATCCAACAAGTCGGCGCGCGAGCTCTACGAGATCGTCAAGGCCGACAAGACGCGCCGTCGCTTCGGCTTTGGCCGCAAGCCCGCCCTGGTCAATGTCGATCTCCAGAACGCCTATACGCGGCCCGACGAGTTTCCGACGGCCTACGAGACCGACCCGCGCCAGATCGAGCACGTGAACCTGCTGGCGCGGCTCTGTCGCGCCAAGGCCTGTCCTGTGATCTGGACCTACGTCTCCTACCTGGCCAGCGGCGAGGATTGCGGCGTCTGGGGCACGCGCAGCGACACGCCGGATTCGCTGCAAAACATCAAGGAAGGCTCGCGCCGTGCGGCGATCGACGATCGCTGCGAGATCTCCAAGAGCGACATCGTGATCAACAAGCGCATGGCCTCGGCCTTTTTCGAGACCAACCTCGGCTCGCTGTTCACTTGGCACAAGGTCGACACGGTGATCGTGACCGGCGGCTCGACCTCGGGCTGCGTGCGCGCCACCGTCGTCGACAGCCTGTCGCGCGGCTTTCGCACCGTCGTGCCCGAGGAATGCGTCGCCGACCGCCACGAAAGCCCGCACTTCGCCAACCTCTACGACATGGCGCTGAAATACGCCGACGTCCTGCCGGTGGCCGAGGTCGCGGCCTTCCTGGAGC
>JADHLS010000275.1 GCA_016780605.1 Reyranella sp. | reverse complement strand
GAAAACCGCTAGCGCAAATAGCGGGAATAGCGGGAATTCGACGGCGACCCAATTGATAGGGGGTCATCCTTTCCAGACCACCAAGACGGTCTGGCGGAAACCTCGGGAACCTCGGAAACCTCCCTGCACCGTTGACGGCAGTGCAGGCACTGTCGCGAAAACGCGTTGTCGCTGCTGTCGCTATTTAGGCGACTCTCAAAGGCCGATGTCGGCGTCAGAAGGAGCAGGGGTGCAATGGCTTGCGGCGATTTCCGCAGAGGCGCAGCGAAGGCGATCCCCTGTGCCATTCTGCCGGCCAAAGCCCCTTTGCAGAGCCACCATCCGATGCCAGCTCAGGCCGAGACATCCGGACGGTCGCGCAGCCAATCCTCGACGTAGAAGCGCAACACCGCGACACGCATGATCGCCAGGAGTGGCGCGGCAAGGGCGATGCCCATGATGCCGAACAGCGCCCCCAGGATCACGATGGCGAACAGGGTCCAGGCCGGGGCGACGTTGACGGCGCCTTTCTGGATCAACGGGGCGAAGATGAAGCCGTCGACGTTCTGGATGACGAGGTAGGCGATCATGATCCAGGCGAAGGTGCCGAGGCCGAGCGGCATGGCGACCAGCGCCACCGGAAAGGCCGCGATCAGCGGACCGAGATAGGGAACGAAGATCGCCACGCCGCCCTGGAGGCCGAGCAGGGTCGCGCCGGGAACGTCGAGGGCGTGGAAGGCGGCGGCGAGCAGGATCGCGACGACCACGCCGCGCAGAAGCTGCGCCAGCAGCCAGCTGCGCATCACCTGGCCCATCTCGTCCATGACCGCGCGGATGCGCGTGCGAGCCGCGACGGGGACGAGGATGAGCATTCCTTCGCGGTACGCGGCAGGGCTGGCGGCGAAGAACATCCCCAGGCACACCACGACGATGGTATTCATCAGGACCACATAGGCGCCGGTGACGGCGTAGTGCACGTGGCCGAACAGACGGCCGGGATCGGTGAGGAATTGCGAAAGGCCCTCGCGGCCTGCCGGTCCGAACAGGTCGATGCCGAACGTCGCAAGCTCATGCTCCAGCACGGTGAGCTGGGCATCCATGACGGCGAGCAGGGCATGTGCCTGGCCGGGCAGGCGGACGATGCTCACACCGAGCGCCACTGCCGCGACCGAGGCGAAGAGCACGACGACGAGGGCATATCGAGTCGGCCGGGCCACTGGAAGGACGTAGCCCAGCCCTCGCGTGCAGGCATCGAGGAATGCGCCGAACAGAATGCCGGCGAAGAGCAGCAGCAAGCTCGGCGCGCTGTACCAAACCAAGGCAAGGCCAGCGGCGATTGCCAGCACGATCAACGGCAGAGTTATCAGAGGGCGCGATGGGTTAGGCACGCGTGGTAGTGCTCAATCTCGGGAAGGACCTTTGAGTTCCAGCATGCTCGGCCCAAGGACGCAATGCGTGGACAGTTCGCCGACGCAGGGCTTCGCGAGCGTAGCGCGGCAGCTTTGCTTTTCCTTGTGCTCTATATCCCTGCGGTGTGCCAATTGTCCCAAATCTCCGTCATCGCCGGCATCAGCATGCCGGGCGGCGGCTGCGGACCCGCCCGATGATGCGCGCCAGCCGGATTATTAGGCGGTTTTTGCGGGCGACATAGCTGGCTATGGTAGCAGCCGATGCCCATATGGGGCAGCGTAGCCAGGGGGCTCGCGTGCAGAGACGGTCTTTCATCGGCGGGCTTGTTTCCGGCCTTCTTTGCGACCCCGTCTTCGCCGCTGATCCGATGCCGGCGATGCAAGAAACGCCGTTGTTTGCCGACAGAGTGAAAGCGGCGGCCCTGCCGCCGGCCGCCCAGCGCATCCCCGGCCGGCCGCTGGTCGTCCGGCGGTTTCCCGGCGATGACGGTCCCGGCCGGCAGGGCGGCCAGCTCGACATGCTGATATCGAGCGCGCGCGAGACGTCGCTGATGACGGTCTACAGCTATACGCGGCTGATCGTCTATGACGACAGGTTCAAGCTCCATCCCGACATCCTGGAAAGCTACGACGACAATGGAGGACGGAGCTTCACCTTCAGGTTGAGGGCCGGCCACAAATGGTCCGATGGCCATCCTTTCACCACCGAGGATTTCCGTTTCTTCTGGGAAGACATCGCCAACAACAAGGAGCTCTCGCCCGGCGGCCCGTCGGTCGAGCTTCTGGTCGACGAGCAGCCGCCCAAGGTCGACATCGTCGACGACAGCACGATCAGATACAGCTGGCCGAGGCCCAACCCCTACTTCATCGAGAGCCAGGCGCGGGCCGCGCCGCTTTTCCTGTTCCGACCGGCCCACTATCTCAGGCAGTTCCATCCGAAGTACACCGACCCCGCCGAGATCGCGCGGCGTGCGAGGGGCGGCCAGAGCGCGGGGAACTGGGTGCAGATCTTTCGTCGCGCCGATGTCATGTTCGCCAACGACAACGTCGACCTGCCCAGCCTCAATCCCTGGATCGCCACGACGCCTTCGCCGGCGCAACGCTACGTCTTCGTGCGCAACCCCTTCTATCACCGCATCGACGAGAAGGGCCTTCAGCTGCCTTATGTCGATCGCGTCATCTTCACCATGGCCGCGGCCAACCTGATCCCGGCCAAGGCCGGGCTTGGCGAATCCGATCTGCAGTCGCGCTATCTCAACATGCGCGACTACACGTTCCTGAAGAAAAGCGCCAAGACATCGGGCGCCGAGGTGCGGCTGTGGGAGGTCGGTTCCGGCTCGCAGGTCGCGCTCTACCCCAATCTCAACGCCAACGATGCCGAGTGGCGCCGGCTGTTCCGGGAGGTGCGCTTCCGTCGGGCGCTGTCGATCGCCATCGATCGCGAGGAGCTGAACCAGGTCGCCTTCATCGGGATGGCCACGCCGTCGAACAACACGATCATGTCGAGGTCGGTGCTGTTCAAGCCCGAGTACGCGACCCGGTGGGCGCAGTACGATCCGGCGCTCGCGAACAAGCTGCTCGACGAGATCGGGCTCAAGCGTGGTCCGGACGGCATCCGACTGCTGGCCGACGGGCGACCGGCGATCATCATCGTCGAAAGCCAGCGCGAGCTCACGGAGGAGGCGGACGTCCTGCAGCTGATCACCGACCACTGGCGAAAGATCGGCATCAAGATCCTGGTGAAGCAGCAGACGCTCGAGAACTTCCGCCTGCGCAACCTGTCGGGCGAAGCGCTGATGATGGCCTATGCCGGCATCGTCACCGCGGCGCCGACGCCGAACACCAGCCCGCGGGAGTTTGCGCCGACCATGCGCGGCGGCCTGCAGTGGCCGAAATGGGGTCTCTACGTCGAGTCGAACGGCCGACAGGGCGAGAAGTGCGATCTCGAGTCGGCCAGCCGGCTGCTCGACTATGTCGGCGAATGGGAGAACGCGGTCGACGAGGCGGGCCGCCGGCGCGCCTGGGAAAAGATCCTGCAGACCAACACCGACGAGGTCTTCTCTATCGGCACGGTGAATGGGGCGCGTCAGCCGGTCGTGGTCGGGCCCAAGGTGCGCAACGTGCCGAAGGAGGGCTACTACGCCTGGGATCCCGGCGGCTATATCGGCCTCTACCAACCGGATACGTTCTGGGTTTCGGCGTCATCGTAAGTAGCGGGCGGAAGGTCAACAACGAGGCCTCAGACGCAGACTGGCGGCCGCCCGGCAATTGGGGCATTGTATCCCCGGTTGCAGGGCCGCGCGATTCTACGCCGCCCCTATCATGACAGGCAGCGTCCTGGGCGAACCCGTTGCGACGGAGGAGCGGACATGAGCAGCGACTACACCAGCGGCACCGAGCAGCGTCACACGGCCGTGGTCTTTCGCGACAACTGGCTCTGGCTGGTGATCCTGGGCGCCGTGCTGATCCTGGCCGGTGCGCTCGCCATCCTGGTCCCGGCCGTCTCCGAGGTTCCCGCCAGCAAGATCCTGGGCAGCGTGCTGGTGGTGAGCGGCATCGTGCAGATCATGCAGTCCGGCAAGATGCTGAACTGGGCGGGCTTCATCTGGCATCTGCTGCTCGGCATCCTGGCCACGATCGGCGGCGCCTTGATCTACATGGATCCGTTTGCCGGCGTCGTGGCGCTGACGCTGTTGATCGCCATCATCTTTGCCGTCCACGGCCTGACCCAGATCGCCTTTGCCATACGCGTCCGCAATCAGTCGGGCTGGCATTGGTTCCTGCTGTCGGGCTGCATTGCCTTGATCGCGAGCGCCCTCCTGGTGGCGAAGCTGCCCTACAGCCATTCCTTCACCCCGGCGACGGTGGCAGGCGTGTCGTTGCTGTTCGCCGGCTGTGCCTACGTCGCGATTGCGCTCGCTTCGCGCAAGGCTGCGGCGTCGGCCTGAGATCACATTGGGACACACGGCATAGCCGTGGGATGACCCGTCAATGCGTTGACGGCATCACTTCGTAGAATGCCCGGCCAGACGAGGTGGAAAGTCGAATGACCGTCTCTGACCAAGCTGCAAGCCCTGTTGCCGAACCGCTGCGCGCCAAGAGCGGCTGGGTCGTCGCCTTGGGCGTGGTCTACCTGATCGCCGGCGCCGTGGCGCTGTCGAGCGTCGTCATGGCCACGGTCGTCAGCGTCTTTCTCGTCGGCATCATGATGATCGTCGCGGGCATCGCCGAGGTCATCAGCGCCCTGCAGGTGAAGTCTTGGGGCAAGTTCGTCCTCTGGCTGCTGCTCGCCGCGCTCTACATCATCGCCGGCATCCTGACCTTCGAAAATCCGCTGCTCGCGGCCAAGCTCCTCACCTTGCTGCTGGGCGCCTCGCTGATCGCCTCGGGCATCGTCAAGATCGTGCTCGCCTTCAACATGAAAGCGGGCTCGTCGTGGGGAGTCGTGGCTTTCTCCGGCCTGATCACCCTGCTGGTCGGCCTGGTGGTCGTGGCGCGATGGCCGGTCAACAGCCTCTACATCCTCGGCCTGTTCCTCGCCATCGATCTCGTCTTCAGCGGCGTCGGCTGGATTTCGATTGGCTTGGGACTGAGACCTCGTTCCCAGGAGGTGATGCGATGAAAGTATCCCTGAAGACGCTATCGCTCTGTCTGTTCGCCTTCGCGCTCGCACCGGCGGCATACGCCCAGGGCTTCAAGGTCGACGTGTCGGCCACCACGGGCTCGCCCGAGTTCCGCGATCCCAAGACCGGCCAGGTCTGGACGCCGGAGACGGTCGGCCAGGACGGCAAGCCGATCGGTCCGGAAGATGCCGCCTTCGATCCCAGCGCCCAGAACGTGCCCACGCAGCTGGTGCTGCAGAAGGTGACGGCGCGGCCGGTCGGCTCGGTGCCGATCACCGCCGGTCCCACCGTGCCCATCGTCGTCATGGAGAACGTGACCTTGCGCGCGGTGCCAGGCCAACGCTGGCAGCTGGTCGGCTACCTGAACAACAACAGCGGCAACGCGGTCTCGCCGACCCTCGATTGCCAGTTCACCAATGCCGGCAAGCCCGTCACCACCACGCGGGCCACGGTGTCCACGCTCGGGCCAGGCGTGCGCGCCGGCGTGGCCGTGATGGGCCCCCGGGTCACCACCTTCGTCGACAAGGCGACCTGCCAGGTGAACCTGCCCTCTTGATCGCTCACCCCCCGCGTTTCGCGCGGGGAGGTGGCTCCCAAATCTGAAGCGCCGGCCGTCCGTTTTCTTGCGGTGCCATGAGTTTTTGCCGGTTGAAGCGTTTCGTTTCGACACCGACTATTGGCGCATGACCAATTCACATCATCAGGACGTTGCATTGATCGTCGGCGGCGGACCAGGCATCAGTGCAAGCTGCGCGCGGCTCTTTGCCAGGGAGGGCATGCGCGTCGCCGTTGCCGCCCGCACTCCGGACAAGCCGGTCCTGCAGGCGCTCGAGAAGGCGCATGGCGTGCGGCGCTACGCCTGCGACGCCGGCGATGCGGCTGGCGTGGAATCCCTGTTCAAGGCCGTTGCCGGGGACCTGGGATCGCCGACGCTCGTCGTGCACAACATCGACGGGCGCGTGCCCGGCATCTTTCGCAAGGGCATCGCCGAGGTCGAGCCGGCGATGGCGTTCGACACCATCCGCAACGCCGCGTTCAGCGCCTTGCTGGTCGGCCAGCAAGCGGCGCGGCGCATGCGCGAGAACGAGCCGAACGCCAACGGGGCGAGGGGCACGATCATCTTCACCAACGCCAGTGCGGCGCTGAAGGGGTTCCCGTTGAGCGGCGCCTTCGCCATGGCCTGCCATGCCAAGGCCGGGTTGGCGCAGAGCATGGCGCGCGAGCTGATGCCGCAGGGCATTCACGTCGCCAACGTGCCGATCGACGCGGCGATCGGCTGGACGCAGGAAGACGGCTCGCGCGCTCATCGGCTGGCGGGTACCAGCGTCGACGACAACCTGGCGGATCCCGACCACATCGCCGAGACGTACTTGCAGCTCCATCGGCAGCACCGCTCGACCTGGGCGTTCGAAGTCGTGCTGCGGCCGTGGCTGGAGAAATGGTGAGACACCGTCCGCACCTGCGCTAGCGCCAAACTATTCCGCCGCGGCCTCGGCGACCCACAGGATCTCGACCACGGGCGGCGCGACCAGGATCTCGCTGAATGCCCGCATCCAGTTGCCGGTCTCCTGGCCGGTGCCGACGCCGTGCTCGCGGGACTGGTCGAGCTGGTCCAGGCGCGCGAGCTCGAGCTCGAACTGCAGGGCGGCGCTGCCGTTATGGCGAGTGAGCCGCACCAGCAGACGGCCTTTGAGGCCCTCGCCGTGGGCCGCCTTGACGTCGCGCTGGATGAAGTCGATGGCGCGCTGGCGGTTGACCGGCAGCACGTCGTAGGAGAAGCGGGCAAGATACATCGGGGAGGCCCTCCGGGGTGATACCGGGTGAACCTCCATCGACCAGGCGTTGCGTGGCGCGGCTAAATTGTCGGCGGTCGGC
>JADHLS010000274.1 GCA_016780605.1 Reyranella sp. | reverse complement strand
CGATGCCGCCTGACAGTTTCTTCGCTTCGGCGGCCCAATCGTTGTCCTTGTAGAGAATGGCATGGTCTGCGCCGAGCGCGCGCACGGCTTTGGCCTTGTCGGCGTTGCGCACCGTCGTCAGCACGGTGGCGCCGAAGGCCTTGGCGAGCTGGATCGCCGTCGTGCCGATGCCGCTCGCGCCGCCATGGATCAACGTCGTCTCACCGGCCTTGAGTTGCCCGCGCTCGAAGAGGTTGTGCCACACTGTGAAGTAGTTCTCCGGCAGCGCCGCGGCGCGCAGCATGTCGAAGCCCGTCGGCAGCGGCAGGCATTGCGGCGCGGGCACGGTGCAGTACTCGGCATAGGAGCCGCCTGGCGTCAGCGCGCAGACTGCGTCACCGACATGCCAGCCGCTGACGCCCGCGCCCAACGCCGCCACGGTGCCGGCCGCCTCGAGGCCGGGCAGGTCCGATGCGCCCGGCGGCGGCGGATAGACGCCGGCGCGCTGGGCGATGTCGGGCCGGTTCACGCCGATCGCCGCGACCTTGATCAGCAGCTCTCCGTCCTTGGGCTGCGGCACCGGCCGCGTCACCGGCACCAGCACCTCGGGCCCGCCAGGCTTGCTGATTTCGACACAGGTCATCGTTGCGGGCAGGGCGCTCATGGTGGGCCTTTCGGTGCGGTGGGAGCAATGGTAGGTCTCCCTTAGCCGCTTCCGGGGAGCCGTGCCATGGCCTTCGATCTCGACGATCTCGATCCGAAACAAAAGAAATCGCAGCCGAAGAATCTCGATTCGATGAACATCGAGGACCTCAAGGAATACGTCGCCGTGCTCAGGGCCGAGCTCGCCCGCGTCGAGGAGAAGATCAAGGCCAAGCAGGGTCACGCCGCCGCTGCCGCCGCGTTCTTCAAGAAGTAAGCAGACCCCTTGAGGAAAGCACCGTGGTCGAAGCCAAGTTCCTGAAGCCCGACACGCTCGCGCTGCATGCCGGCCAGCATCCCGATCCGGTTACCGGCGCGCGCGCCGTGCCGATCTACCAGTCGACCTCCTTCGTGTTCCGCGACGTCGACCATGCCGCGAGCCTGTTCAACCTCGAGGTCGGCGGACACATCTACAGCCGCATCTCCAACCCGACCGTCGCGGTGTTCGAGGAGCGCGTTGCGGCGCTGGAGGAGGGAGCGGGTGCACTCGGTGTTTCCAGCGGACAGGCGGCTTTGCACATCGCCATCGCCACGCTGATGGGTGCGGGCGGCCACATCGTTGCGTCGACGTCGCTCTACGGCGGCACGCGGAACATGCTGGGGCTCACCCTGCCGCGCTTCGGCATCACCACCACCTTCGTCAATCCGCGCGACCAAGAGGGGTTCCGCAAAGCCATCCGCCCCGAGACACGGCTGGTGCTGGGCGAGACCATCGGCAATCCCGGCGGCGAGATTCTCGACATCCCGGCGATCGCCGACATCGCTCACAAGGCGAAGATTCCGCTGATGATCGACAACACCTTCGCATCGCCGGTGCTGTGCCGGCCGCTGACGCTCGGCGCCGACGTCGTCTTCCATTCGGCGACCAAGTTCATCGGCGGCCACGGCGTGGCGATCGGCGGCGTGATCGTCGATTCCGGGCGCTTCGACTGGGAGGGCTCGGGCAAGTTCCCGACGCTCACAGAGCCCTATGCCGGCTATCACGGCATCGACTTCGCCGAGGAGTTCGGGCCGCACGCCTTCATCTCGCGGGCCCGCACCGAGGGTGTCCGCGACTTCGGCTCCTGCATGGCGCCGCAGACGGCGTTCTACCTGCTGCAGGGGCTCGAGACGCTGCCCCTGCGCATGGCGCGCCACGTCGAGAACGCGCGCAAGGTGATCGGCTTCCTCAAGGCCAATTCCGCCGTCGAGCGCATCGCCTCGCCCGAATTGCCGGACCATCCCGACCATGCGCTGGCGCAGAAGCTGTTGCCCAAGGGGACAGGCTCGATCTTCAGTTTCGACATCAAGGGTGGGCGCGAGGCCGGCCGGCGCTTCATCGAGCGGCTGAGGCTCTTTTCCCACCTCGCCAATGTCGGCGACGCCAAGTCGCTGGTGATCCATCCTGCCTCGACCACGCACGCCCAACTCGACGCCGCCGCGCTCAAGGAAGCGGGGATCGGCGAGGGCATGATCCGCCTGTCGGTCGGCCTGGAAGACCCCGACGATCTTTTGGACGATCTCGGTCAGGCGCTGCGCGCCGCGGCGAAAGGCTGACCCGTGAGGCTCACCGTTCATGGCCGCGTCGTCGCCGCGACGACCGGCGGTACCGACTTCAACCCGGCCAAGCCCGCCGTGCTTTTCCTGCACGGCGCGGGCTTCGATCGCACCACCTGGCGCCTGCAGACGCGCTGGTTCGCGCACCATGGCCGCAGCGTGCTGGCCGTCGACTTTCCCGGTCACGGATGGTCGGAAGGGCCGGCGCTCGAAAGTATTGCCGCGCTGGCCGACTGGACGGCGGCGTTGATCGACGCCGCGGGCTTGAAGAGTGCCGCGTTGGTCGGCCATTCGATGGGCGCGCTGGTGGCGATCGAGACGGCGGCACGCTTTCCCGATAAGGTGCGCGCGCTCGGCTTGTGCGGCGTGGCGGCCGAAATGCCGGTCCATCCCGAGATGCTGGAATCGGCCAGGGCCAACACGCCCAAGGTCCAGGAGTTGATGACGTTCTGGGGCATCGGCAACGCGCTGCACAAAGGCGGCATGGTCTCGCCCGGCCTGTGGCTGCGCCGCGAATCGCTGGCCGTGCTCTCCGGTAACGGCCCCGGCGTGATCCACACCGATCTTGCGGCCTGCAATGCCTACAAGGACGCCTTGGCACGGGCTGCCGCGGTCAAGTGTCCGACGGTGCTGGTTCTCGGCGACGGCGATCTCATGACGCCCGCCATCAAGGCCAAGCCGCTGGCCGGCGCCATCGCCGGCGCCCGTACGGTGGTCGTTCCGAACAGTGGACACTTCATGATCGTCGAACGGCCCGACGAATCGCTCGAGGCGTTGAAGGCCAGTGTCTGATCGCGTCGCGCTCGTCACGGGATCGACGTCGGGAATCGGCGCCGCCACGGCGCGCCGGCTGGCGCGCGATGGCTTCAAGGTCGCCCTGCATTCGCGCCGTTCGGCCGATGTCGGCGAGCGCATGGCGACCGAACTGGCGGGCGGCAGCTATCATCAGGCCGACCTCGCCGACGAACAGGCCGTGCGTGGCCTGGTCGCGTCCGTGCTGCATCGCCATGGCCGGCTCGACGTTCTGGTCAACAATGCCGGTGAGGCGATCCGCATTCCGCACGCCGACCTCAAGGCGGCCACGCCTGAAGTGTGGCGACGCATGCTCGACATCAACTTGATCGCACCCTTCGTGCTGATCAGCGAGGCCGAGCCGGCGCTGCGCAAGGCGGCAGGGGCCGGCCGGCCGGCCAGCATCGTCAACATCGGCACCCATGCCGGCGCGCGGCCCAAAGGCGCCTCGATCCCGTACGCCACGGCCAAGGCGGGCCTGCATCATGTCACGCGACTGCTGGCGATCGCGCTGGGGCCGGCGATTCGCGTCAATTGCGTGGCGCCAGGCCTGGTCGAGACGCCAATGGGCGCCAACTGGCCCGAGGCGACCGAGCTTTGGAACACGCGCTCGCCGATGCATCGGCCCGCGAAACCGGAAGACATCGCCGATCTGGTGGCCGCGCTGGTCGCCAACGACTACGTTACGGGAGAGATCGTCATCGCCGATGGTGGGCTCAACCTCACCTAGCCACTGGAGGAAACAATGAACGTCCAGACGCTGCCGCCGGGATACAAGGTTGCTCCGTGGACGCCGCCGGAGAAGATTGACGGCAAGATGCTGGCCGAGGCATCGACCAAGCTGATCGATCTCTTGCGTATCCGCACCCAGCCGATCGGCATGCGGCTGTTCGAGAATCCCGCCGACATGGAGAAGATCCAGGGCGTGCGCAAGCCGACCGAGGGATTCAAGTTCACCATGTGCCAGATGGTGACGCAGTCGCGCTGGTACGGCTTCACGCTCGGCATCACCGTCGACAACACGCGCGGCGGCAACTGCGGCGGGGTCGTCGGCCTCAACCATCCCGGCGAGGGGTTCCTGTCGGGCGACCACATGAACGGCGTGTGGTTCGGCAACAAGGAGGCGTCGGCCGCGCACCAGGCGCAGATGCCGCGCGTGCCCGACGGCAAGTACAACGGCCTTGTGGTCTCGCCGCTGCGCTCGGCGCGGCTCGATCCGCCCGACATCTGTCTGTTCTACGGCACGCCCGGCCAGATGATCTATTTCATCAACGGCCTGCAGTTCCATCGCTACCGCCGCTATGACTTCACGGTGACTGGCGAGAGCGCGTGCGCCGATTCGTGGGGGCGCGCGCTCGCCACGCGCCAGACCTCGCTGTCGCTGCCCTGCTATGCCGAGCGGCGCTATGGCGGCGTCGCCGATGATGAGCTCCTGATGGCATGCCCGCCCGACGAGTTCCTGCGCGCCATCGAGGGCATGGGCCATCTCGGCAAGAACGGCCTGCGCTATCCGTTCCCGCCGTATGGCGCGGCGATGGATCCGGCCTTCGGCATGGCCAAGAGCTACGGCTGATGCTCTACGTCGTGGCCTGGCCGCTGCTGACGGAGGCCGACGACACCGCGCTGCGCCGGTTGAGGGCGCAGTACCATCCCGATGAGGCCGAGCTGATCGGCCCGCATTTCACCCTGGTCTTCGGAGCGCCGCCGTCCGAAGAAGCGCGTTTGCGCGACAGCCTCGACGGCATCGCCGCTCGGCCGTTCTGGTTCATGCTCGATCGCCTGGTACGCCACGATCTCGAGCCCCCCTCGCGTGCGGCCTACCTCTTTGCCGTACCGGCGGACGGGGAGTCCGAGCTAACCGCGCTCTATGACGCGCTCAATCCGGCGCCGGGTCCCGTGCCTTTCGAGCCGCACGTCACGCTGGGCCTGTTCGGCCATGCCGCCGAAGCCGAGCAGATCGCGCGCATCGTCCAACGGCAACATCTGCCGATGCGCGGCCGCATCGAGGAGCTGGCGCTGCTCAGGCGCGAAGGCGACGGGTTGGAGACGCTTCGGACTGCGCGCCTCGGCTGATGCTGAGGGTGGCACCGACGCTGGCCGCGATCACCAGCAGGATGCCGAGGCATTGCCGCACATCGAGCGCCTCGCCAAGGACGAAGAACCCCATGATCGCGCCGACGGCCGGGACACCACTCGCGATCAGGCCGTAGACGCGAGCGGGCAGGCGGCGCAGGGCCAGCATCTGCAGGAAGAAGGGAAAGGCGCCGGAAAGGATGGCGATTGCCACGCCCAGCATCAGCCACTCCGGCTCGAAGAGCTTGGCGCCTGTGGTGGCGATGCCGAACGGCACGACGAACAGCGAAGCGACCACCAGGCCGATGGCCACGATGTTGCCGCCACCGAGAGCAGACACGCGCTTGCCGTAGACGATGTAGCTCGCCCAGGATGCGGCCGAGCAGAAGGACAAGGCGACACCGACAGGATCGACGCTGGGCAGGGCCACCTCCTTGAACAGGAGCAGGACGAGCCCGGCGACGATGCAACCCAGCCAGAGAAGGTCGCCGCGCCGCCTGGAATTGTAGATGACCACGGCGAGAGGACCGGTGACCTCGATCGCCATGCCGATGCCGACGGGTATTCTCGCGAAGGCCTGATAGGCGAAGCTGTTCATGAGGCCCAGGGCAACGCCGTAAGCGACGAGATTGCCGATCTGGTCGCGGCTGACGCGGACGCGCCAGGCTCTCGTCGCGAGCCCTAAGAGGATGGCGCTGAAGCCGACGCGCAGGGCGATGATTCCCTCCGGTCCGACGGCGGGGAACAGCGACTTCGCCCACGTCGCTCCAAACGCGTTGGAAAACTGCGATGTCACGACAGCCAGGGCTGCCAGGGCAGCCTGGCTTTGCATGCGCTAGTGCCAGAGCGGCGGCAACGGCGGCACGCGCACGTTGCCCGGACGCGCTGCGATGCCGAAGCGCGCCAACGTCTCGCGCAGCTCGCGCGGCGCGCGCACCGTCGGGCCGACGGCATCGATGCCGGCCAGCTTCATCAGGCGTTCGACCACCTTCTGCCAGCGCTCGGATTCGGGAGGATAAGGTCGAAGCTCGACCTGGCGCGATTCGTCGATGCCCGCCTTGGCCTTGGCGATATTGAGGGCAAGCTGAAGGCCGCCCAACTCGTCGACCAGTCCCGCCTGCTTGGCATCGACGCCTGAGAAGACGCGGCCGCGAGCGGCGGCGTCGAGCCGGGCGCCCTCTAGCTTGCGTGTCTCGCCGACCTGGCGGGTGAAGTCGGCGTAGATGGCGTCGAGCTGGCGCGAGATCGTGGCCTGCTGCGCGCTGGTCGGCGCCTGGAACGTCGAGTACATGCCGGCGTTGGTGCCGACCGCCAGGCGCTCGACATTGACGCCGAGCGAGCGAAGCAGCCCGCCGGCGACAGGCCAGATGCCGAACACGCCGATGGAAGCGGTGATGGTGGTGGGTTGAGCCACGATCACGTCGGCGCGCATCGCCGCCATGTAGCCGCCGGAGGCCGCGATATCGCCCATCGACACGATCACCGGCTTGCCGGCCGAGCGGGCGCGGCCGACTGCATCGGCGATGGCATCGGCGGCGGGATAGGTGCCGCCGGGCGAATCGATGCGCAGCACGATCGCCTTCACGTCCTTGGCGCTCGAGGCCTGGTCGAGCGCGTCCGTCACGTCGTCGGACGTGGCGATGTTGTCGTCGTCGAGCGGGCTCCGGCTCGCCGATCCCGACATGATGGCGCCGGTGATGCGGACCAGCGCCACCGTGTCGCCGCGCGGCTTGGGCCGGCCGCCATCGCTGGCATAGTCACCGAGCGTCACCAGGTTGCGGGTCTTGCCGACGCGCGCCCACATAT
>JADHLS010000273.1 GCA_016780605.1 Reyranella sp. | reverse complement strand
CCTTCGTGTAGAAATTGAGTTCGGCCTGCGGCTGCAGGATCAGGCGCTGGGTGATCTGCAGGTCGTAGCTGGCCTCGAGCCTTAAGGCGAGATGGCCGCCACCGCTAGCGTAGCCTATGGCGGAGACCTTGAAAAACTGCGGAGCCAATCCCTGGATGCCAATCGCACCCCAGCCACGACTCGGCGAAGAGTCCAAGTCGTACCGAATGCCTACCAGGGCATCAAAGTAGGTGCTGACTGCACGGCCATACAATAGTTGATGAATGCCGTCATCCAGCTCGTTGTTGCTGTACCTGCCTTCGGTCAGCAACCAGATTCTGTTTTCGTCGGTGCCCACCCAACCTTCGGCTTCCCAACGGAAGGTGTTGCCCTCGTTGAAGCCGAATCGCCCCTCCAACTGACTGATCAGCAAATGGGCGAAAATGGCAGTGTCCAGCAGCTTCGGCATGCTCTGCGGCTGGGTCTGATCGGTTGCTGGGTTTTGTTGAGCGCGCGCACCACCTGCCAGACCGGCAAGCATGACTGCCGCGCAAAGAGCTGCACCGAGCTTGTTCATGAGATGCGTACCTCCCGCATCATGCCCAGTTCCATGTGGTAGAGGAGATGGCAGTGGAAGGCCCAACGGCCGGGCTCATCCGCGCTGACCAAAAAGCTCAGCCGCTCTCCCCCCTTCACCAGAATAGTGTGCTTGTACGGACGATAGTCGCTCCGCCCGTTCTCGAGCTCGCTCCACACTCCGTGCAGGTGCATCGGGTGATCCATCATGGTGTCGTTTATCAGTGTGAAACGCACCCGCTCTCCGAGCCGCAGCATGATCGGCGCGGCGTCGGAAAATTTCGTACCGTCGAAGCTCCACATGAAGCGTTCCATGTTGCCGGTGAGATGCAGCACGATTTCACGGGTCGCAGGCCGAAGATCGTTGCCGCGCTTGGGCGACCGCAGGTCGGTCAGGCGCAGCACCCGGCGCCCATTGCCGTCGAGGCCGCCGCCCGCTTCGGACAGACGCTCCTTCGGCGCCATCGCCACGTTGTCTACGCCGACACGGCCTGCAAGCCCGGCAGCAGCTGCATCCTGCTCCATGCCGGCCATCGGCCCCATGCTTGGGGCTGCGCCGCTCATTCCCGGCATCGCGCCATGGTTCTGCCGCGCGGCGCTTGCTGGGGCATCGTTCATCCCAGGCGTGGAACCATGCTGCATGCCCGGCATGCTGTTGCCCGATGGCATGTCACTCATCCCACCGCCATGCTCCATCCCCATATCGACCATGGTGCGTATCCACCGCGGATCCATCGGGGGAACGGCGGCGCTCATGCCGGCGCGGGGGGCCAGAGTGCCGCGGGCAAACCCCGTCCGGTCTTGGGCCTGCGCGAAAATCGTGAACGCCCGCGCCTCCGTAGGCTGCACGATCACGTCGTACGTCTCGCCGGGGCTGATACGGAATTCATCGACCGTCACCGGCACGACGTCGTTGCCGTCCGTCTGCACCACGGTCATGGGCAGGCCCGGTATGCGCACGTCGAAGATGCTCATCGTGCCGGCATCGATGAAGCGCAGCCGCACGCGCTCCCCTGGACGAAACAAGGCGGTCCAGTTGGCAGCCGGCGGTTGGCCATTCATGAGGTAGGTGTAGGTAGCGCCCGAGACGTCGAGGATGTCGGTGGGGCTCATGCGCATGTTGCCCCACATCAGGCGGTCCTGGATCGTCGCGCCAAGCCCTTCGCGCTTTGCGTCCTCCATGAACGTGTTCAACGTTCGACGCTGGTAGTTGTAGTAGTCGCTCTGGAACTTGAGGTTGCTGATGATGGTGAGGGGGCTCTCGTCGCTCCAGTCCGACAGCACCACCACATAGTCGCGGTCGAAGGGCTGCGCGAAACCGCCCTTCGGTTCGATGACGAGCGAGCCGTAGACGCCGGTCTGCTCTTCCGGGCCATGGGCATGGTACCAATAGGTGCCGCTCTGGCGGACCGGGAAGCGGTAGACGAAGGTCTCGCCCGGCGCGATACCGTTGAAGCTGAAGCCCGGAACGCCGTCCATCGGCGAGGGAACCCGAAGACCGTGCCAGTGGATGGAGCTTGTGAAAGGAAGCCGATTGGTGACCGAAAGCGTGACCGTGTCGCCTTCGCGCAAGCGCAGGATCGGACCGGGAACCTGGCCGTTGATGGCCGTGGCGGTCATGGTCCGACCGGTGATGTTGATCGGCATTGGACCGATTTCGAGCTGAAACTCGGTGCCGCTCAAGACCTGCTGCGGTCCTGCGGCGAGGGCTCTACGCCCAGGCTGCAGCGTGGCAAAAGCGCCCGTGGCAGCAACTCCCTGGACGAACCGCCGACGAGCAAGCGGCGATGGCGGACGGTCGGTGGTCATCAGTGGCCTCCACCGGCTGGCGTGACGGATTGGATGACGTACATGCCGTCGCCACCCTGCTGCATCGTGAAGTTCACAGGGGCGCCCGGCTTGATCGTGCGCAGGTCCACCGAGGGAGCGACGGCAAAGTCCATCGTCATGGGCGGCCAGCCGATCGACGGAATGGCGATGCGACTGGTTTTGTGGCGGGAGGGATCGACCGCGCCGGAAATGCGACTACCCTTGGAGTGCCTCATGGATGCGAACCATGATCCATCGTGCTGTGATCCATGCCGGGCATCGATGTCTGGGCTGCCGGCTTGCTGGCCTCACGGCCCATTCCGGGCATCGGAGCATAATCCGTCGAGGCCGACTGGGCTGGTCCATAGCCCTCCCCCTCGCCGGCGAGACCAGCCACATGAGGAACGCGTGAGGAGCCGCCGAGATCGACTGCCTCCGGGACGGGGCCGGACGACGGCACGGCCGTGACAGCACGTTGGTCCGCGCATGCCGCCAGGAGAAGCAGAAAAGAGATTCCAAGCAAGGAACGAAATGAAGCGAGCTTCATCAACTTCATGGCCTTCTCCTTCACTTCACGAAGCGGATGCGAAAGAACAGTCTCCTTGAGACGAAGAAGCACTAAAAATTCTAGCACAACAATTCCATGAGCATAAAGGGGCCTTGAGACAATCGAGGCACTCCCTACCGCAGAAAATCCTCGCACCGAGCATTAAAACAGGGCGTTCGATGCGACATTGACATAGATCAACTCTTGCGACCGCGCGGCCCTCAAAGGACTGTGAATGATGCTGAGTTGCCGCGAAGAGGGATAGGTGTTCCCCCATCATATCGTTGACCAGAACGCGACGGAAGCGCTCTCCGTAGCGGGCGCGACGACGTACAGTCGATGACCGCATCGTACACTCGCTCCCATCATCACCGTCCACGCCCCCTCTGGTGCACCCTAGTGATGCGTGTACCAGCCGACACCCCGGATGTCGTTCGAGGCATCCGTCTGATGGCAGAGATAACATTGCTCTACGCGCGCATGCTGTTGCCCTGCTACCCGCTTGGAGACCATCTCAAAGTGTCCCATGTAATGGCTCGGCGGTGCCTGATGACATTGCGCACAAACGGTCCACGCTGGCGATGGATGCTTGTAGCTCGTGCGCGACTGCCTGGTGCGGCGCGTAATGCCGGCGATCCTGCAGGCGTTCCAGACGATCTTCCACGTCGTATTCGAATGGCAGGCGCCGCATTGCTGGCCCAGCAGGTCGCGGTGCGAGCTGCGATTGCTGTGGTAGCTGAAGCAATCGAGGGATTGAGCCGCCGAGGTCGCCCCCCTCCACCCAGGGTCTCCAGGAGATCGTCCAGGGCGTTCGTCTTCGCCGATCCGCCCTGTCGTCGTGCAATGGCGACGAGCGCGTCGTGATCCATGCGTACCGGTCGCACAGCGCCCTGATGCTCCACATGACAAGCGCTGCACGACTGCATCGTCGCGTGGAACGCCATCGACTGTTTGGCCAGGATCGCGGCGTCGTTGGCATGGCAGAGGATGCACGAGGAGGCCTCCACGCCCTGTAGCAGCGTATGACAAGCTTCGCACCGGTCGGCGAGAGATGCATGCTTGGGCGACAGCGCCCCCAGCCTGAGGGCCTCCCCCTCATGCGTGCGGAAATCACCCCCACCCGGGAGGCAGGCATGGGCTGGTCGGCGACAACAGCGCACTACGGCAATCGCGAAGCTTCCTGCTGGCTGTCGACGACGAGCAATTCCTTCTCTGCGATGAGATGCGGGCGCTGCGCTTTGCCATGGAGTACGCTAAAGTGGAACGGGCGCTGCGCAAGGCCTGCATCTGCTCGACGGTGGTCGTGTTCGGTAGTGCGCGGACTTTGCCACCGGGGGAGGCGGAGCGGCGGCTAGCAGCGGCCCGCACGCCTGAAGAGAAGATCGTGGCCCTGCAGCAGTGACGCTGTTCTGCCTACTATGAGAATGCGCGCGCCTTCGCGCGGATCGTCTCCTTGCGCGGGGGTGCACTAAGGGCCAGCGAGGGATGCGGCGAGAACGTAATCGCGACAGGCGGCGGCCCCGGCATCATGGAAGCGGCAAATCGTGGTGCGAGCGACGCGGGAGCACCCAGCATCGGCTTCAACATCACCCTGCCCACTGAGCAGCAGCCGAACGCCTATTCCGCGCCCGAGCTTACCTTCCGCTTTCATTACTTCGCGACGCGCAAGATGCATCTAGCCATGCGCGCAAATGCCTTGGCGGTGTTCCCCGGTGGCTTCGGAACGCTCGACGAATTCTTTTCGAGATTCTGACACTGCTGCAAACCAAGAAGGCGCCACCCTTGCCAGTCGTACTCTTTGGTCGAGAGTACTGGAACACCATCATCAACTTTCGTGCTCTGCTTGCTGAAGGGGTGATATCTCCTGGCGATAGACAGCTCTTCAATTTCACTGACGAACCAGAGGAAGCTTGGGAAATATTAGGTCGCGAGAGCCTCAATGCCCATCTCCCTTGCGAGGCGATGCTTAGCATGTCGCGCGGACACTCTGATTGTAACGCGAAGATACACTCCAAGGACAAATCGCACGATAACGGACAGCTCTGCCAACGCGTTGTCGCTAACTGTGGAAACAGCCAGATGCTCGCCTTAGCCGCATAGAGGGGCCAGGTGCGCGGTGTGGCGCGCATGATCGATGAAGATCGCTACTGTATCGATGTGCTAATCCAGATCCGCGTTGTTCGGGCTGCCTTGAATCGCGTGGAGCAAGAAATTTTGCGTGACCACCTGCAGCATTGCGTGACCAATGCGTTCCACGCTGGCTCAGGGCGAGATTGTCAAAGCAAGATAGACGAATTGATCGAGCTCCTGGAAAGCCAGCGTGGCTAGTAGCGAGCGTGAGCTCAGTGGCGGGACTGCACCCGCCTTCTTGCGATCAGTGGCGGCCTGTCAATAGCCCACTTCAGGTTTCCGATGTGGCAAGATTGACAAAGAAGAGGGCAAGAGCCAACTTTGCCGGAATGTGTAGGATCAATCCCATCCGACTGTTGACGCGAGCGTGGTTTCTCGCGTTGGTGGGATTTCTTATGGCTGCTGGCTCGGCTTCCGCACATAATGTGCATGCGCTCGCGGGCGTCTATCAGTCCCAGCCGCAATTTCAGACGACAGTGTTTGAATCCCATGCCCGGGACCACCATGGGAAGACAGATGCATCGGCCTTGATGGATTTGTCAGTACAGCCTCGACCTGACGATCGCCACAGCGACAGCTCACCTTGCTCAAAGGATGAACCTGCTGGGCATCCGTCTGGCGGCTGTTGTACTGTTGCCTGCCATGCCGCGCTGGCCGCCCCGGCAATTGACCCCGTTGGTGACGCTGAGCTGCCTAGCCCGTACGTTCTCGGCTTGGCCGATATGCTCATAGGGCGGTCAAGTTACCGCACCGAACGACCGCCCAAACTCACCTGACTGAGTTCGCGCCGATGGCGCGTGTCGGGTCGTGACGTCTTCTAGATTTGCACGTCCGAACACCTGATCAGCGCGGGCTCTTCTGAAGTCGCTGCCGAACAGTGGCGGGCTTCAAGACGAGTTTTGGTCGCTTAATCCTCGTTTGGTCGTCGCAGATGAAGTCTCCCCTGTTTCTGGCATTCGCGATTGGAGTTGCGGCATGCACTTCGCCGCCTCCCGATCGGCGCGATGCGGGCCTACGAGTTCACGGCCGACTATCCAGGCGACTGGGCGCTGCATTGCCACAAGTCGCACCACACCATGAACGCGATGGGTCACGACCTCAGGGCCTTCATCGGCGTCAACAAGCGAGACTTCGCCAAGCAGATGCGCCGGCTTGTGGGGGACTACATGCCAATGCGTAGCGTTGGCATGGCCGATATGGGCGAGATGGAGATGCCGCTGCCTGACAACACTATACCGATGATGACGGGCTTCGGTCAGTTCGGGCCGGTCGAGATGGGCGGAATGTTCACGGTCCTGAAGGTGCGCGAAGGCCTGGCGGCAGGCGATTACAAGGATCCCGGCTGGTACAAACGTCCCCCGGGCACGGTCGCCTACGGGTGGGAGGGGCCGACCCCAGTCAACGCGACCGCGCCGGGAGGCAAGCCAGTCCTTCAAGGGCGGGACCCCGTCAATGTGGTCAAATCCGGCAGCAAGCCCAGTAACGATGGCAGCCACTGACATCAACGCAACAGGAGACAACAGATGATAAGCAAGCACCCAAGGCGCGTCGTCGTGATGGCGATGGCCGCTGCCGCGACATTGGCGGCCGTCGGCTTCGGCACGGCCTACGGTCATGGCGACGAGCATGACGCCGCATACGGTAAGCCGGGCGACCCCAAGAAACCGGCCAGAATCGTGCAGGTCGTGATGCGCGAAGCAGACGGAAAGATGCTTTTCATTCCCGACCAACTCAGAGTGAAGAAGGGAGAACAGATCCGCTTCATGCTGCGCAACAACGGCGAGGTGGATCACGAGTTTGTCATTGGAACAGTCGAAGACAACCTCAATCACATGAAGGAAATGGAGAAGAAT
>JADHLS010000272.1 GCA_016780605.1 Reyranella sp. | reverse complement strand
GCGTGCGTCGCAAGTTCCGCGAGGTCGACGGCGAGTTCGAGCAGATCGAAACGCTCTATGGCATCGGATACCGATACCGCGACTCCTGAACCGGCCCGCCGGTTCGGGCTGCAGGGATTGGGGGCGCGGATCGCCGCGGCGCTGGGGCGCCGCAGCTCCCAGTCCGCGCGTCCGACGTCCGCCGAGACGCCGTCGCTGTTGCGCCGTCGCCGCAGCGCCACGCGCCGCTACTCGCCGCTCACGCGCCGCATCCTGCTGCTGAACATCATTCCGGTGGCGCTGCTGACGTTGGGCGCCGTCTACCTCAGCGACTACGAGGAGGAGCTGATCGACGCCGAGCTCGCCTCCCTTGCCGTGCAGGGCGAGATGGTGGCAGCGGGCATCGGCGAGGTCGCCGTCGCGGGCGGCGAGACCACGGTCAATCGCCTGGACGCCGATGCCGCGCGCCAGCTCCTCACCCGCCTGGTGCGGCCGACCGGCGTGCGCGCCCGCCTGTTCAGCGAGACCGGCGAGCTTCTGGGCGATTCGGCCATTTTGAGCGACACGGGGCGCATCCACGTGATGCCGCTGCCGCCGCCGCAGACGGAGTCCGCGCCCGAGCCGCATTGGGGCGAACGCGTCGGCGACTGGGTCGCTCGCCAGCTCTCCCGCGTCGACCGCTTTCCCGAGTATGTCGAGCGCGCGGTGCCGACGGTGCGCGACTTCCCCGAGGCGGCGAGCGCGCTGCGCGGCTTCAACGCCTCGGCGGTGCGCGTGGCGCCCGACGGCATGCTGATCCTGAGCGCCGCCGTGCCGGTGCAGCGCTACAAGCAGGTGCTGGGCGCCCTGATGCTGACGCGAGACAACCGCGCCATCGCGGCCTCTCTGCGCGAGGTGCGCTACGACGTGATGGTGATCGCAGCCGCGGCGCTCGGCATCACCGTGCTGCTGTCGCTCTATCTTGCCGGGACGATCACCCAGCCGATCGTGCGGCTCGCGCGCGCCGCCGACGAGGTGCGCCTGGCACGCGAGAGCCGCCCGGAAATTCCCGACCTCGGCAAGCGCGGCGACGAGATCGGCGATCTGAACGATGCGCTGCGCTCGATGACCGACGCGCTGTGGCAACGTATCGGCACCATCGAAAGCTTCGCCGCCGACGTGGCGCATGAGCTCAAGAACCCGCTGACCTCGCTGCGCTCGGCGATCGAGGTGGCGGCACGGCCCAACCTCGAGCCGGACCGCCGCGAGAAGCTGATGGCGATCGTGCTCGACGACATCAACCGCCTCAACCGGCTGATCACCGACATCTCGGAGGCCTCGCGGCTCGACGCCGAGCTGATGCGCGGCGAGGTCAAGCAGGTCGACCTCAACTCGTTGCTGGCCGACATGGTCCGCCACTACGCCGCCACGTCCTTGCAGAAGGGCGGCGCTGAGGTCGAGTTCCGGCTCACCACCAATCCGCCCTTCATGGCGCACGGGCATGACGGCCGCTATGGGCAGGTGTTCCGCAACGTCATCGACAATGCGCTCTCCTTCAGCCCGCCGGGATCGAAGATCGTGGTCGAGCTGAGCCGCGCACCGCGCAATGGACCCTACGTCGTCACCATCGACGACGAGGGCCCCGGCATCCCGCAGGACAATCTCGAATCGATCTTCCAGCGCTTCTATTCGGAGCGGCCGACCGAGCATTTCGGCCAGCATTCCGGGCTCGGACTCTCGATCTGCCGTCAGATCATGGAGACCTATGGCGGCTCGATCGCGGCCACCAACCGGCGAGCGCCAGATGGTCGCGTGCTGGGCGCGCGCTTCACCATCCGTGTGCCCGCCGCCGACGGCGGCAAGTGACCCTCGTCCATGCAACGTGTGTCGCCCTGCGCCACGGCCGAACATGGCGCGCCGCGCTCCTGCGCGGCCCTTCGGGCGCGGGCAAATCCGATCTGGCGCTGCGGGTGATCGAGGCCGGCGGCCGCCTGGTGGCGGACGATCAGATCGAGCTTCGGCGTGAGGGAAAGAAGCTGCTCGCCAGCGCGCCGCCCAAGATTGCCGGCCTGATCGAGGCGCGCGGCCTTGGCATCGTGAAACTCGGTCGTGATCAATTGGTGAGACGCGCCGAGGTCGTTCTGCTGGTCGACCTGGCGCATCCCGAGCGCATCGAGCGACTGCCTGAGCCGGCGAGCGAAGCCATCCTGGGAATCGACCTGCCGCTCATGGCCCTGGCGCCGTTCGAGGCGTCGTCAGTTGCAAAGTTGCGCCTTGCCTTGACGCGAACCCTCAACGCATGATCGCGGGGCGTTTGCCATGCCCGATAGCCCGGCACCATCGACTACCACCGACCGCAGCACGCGACGCCCGTTCGTCCTGGTGACCGGCCTCAGCGGCGCCGGTCGCGGCACCGCGCTGGCGGCGCTGGAGGACATGGGCTACGTCGCCGTCGACAACGTACCGCTGCCGCTGCTCGGCGACCTGATGCGCTCGACCGCCGGCAGCCCGGGTGAAATGGCGGCACCCCTGGCGTTCGGTGTCGACACGCGCACATACGGCTTCGATCCGCACGACCTGGTGCGCCGCATACGCGGCCTGCGCCAGCGTCCGGACATCGCCGCATACCTGCTGTTTCTCGATTGCGACAGCGAGGCGCTGCAGCGCCGCTATACCGAATCGCGGCGGCCTCACCCGCTGGCGCCCGACCGGCCGGTGAAGGACGGTATCGGCGAGGAGCGCAAGCAGATCGGCTGGCTGCGCGACTACGCCGATGTCGTGATCGACACCTCGGCACTGTCGCCACACGAGCTCAAGCAATTGCTGGGCGGTCACTTCGCCCTGGGGCGCAGCCTGGGAACGCGCTTGTCGGTCATGTCGTTCTCCTATCGCCGCGGATTACCGCGCGAGGCCGACCTGGTGTTCGACGTGCGATTCCTGAAGAACCCGCATTACGAGCCGACGCTGAGGCCGCTGACCGGCCGCAATCCTGCGGTTGCCGCCTTCGTTGCCAGCGATCCCGGCTACCTGCCGTTCCTCGACGCACTGAAGGCCCTGATCGGGCCGCTGCTGCCCCGTTTTGACGCCGAGGGCAAGAGTTATTTGACCATCGCCGTCGGCTGCACCGGCGGCCGGCACCGCTCGGTTGCGGTGGCCGAGGAGCTGGCAGGGTGGTTGCGCGGCGCCGGCCGCTCGGTCACTCTCTCGCACCGGGACGCCGAGGCAGCCGGGGAGGCTGGGGCGGGCGGTGCAGGGTAGAGCATACGAATGATTGGCATCGTACTGGTGACCCACGGCAATCTGGCGCGTGAATTCATCGCCGCTTTGGAGCATGTCGTGGGTCCGCAGCAATGTGTGGCCGCCGTCTGTATCGGCGCCGACGACGACATGGAGAAGCGGCGCGCCGAGATACTGGAAAGCGCCAAGGCATGCGACACTGGCGACGGCGTGATCGTTCTTACCGACATGTTCGGCGGCACGCCCTCCAATCTCGCGATCTCGATCATGGAACAGGCGCGCATCGAGGTGCTGGCCGGCGTCAACCTGCCGATGCTGGTGAAGCTCGCCTCGGTGCGCGGCCGGCCGATCGCCGAAGCGGTGCGGATGGCCCAGGAGGCCGGCCGCAAGTACATCACCGTGGCCTCGCGCATCCTCGCCAAGGAAGCTTCGTGACCGATGCGCCGCCCGAAGGGGCCGCGGACGCTAGCATCGGCGCCCTGCGGCGCACTCTTCCCATCGCCAACAAGCGCGGCCTGCACGCCCGTGCCGCCGCCAAGTTCGTGCGGACCGCGGGCCAGTTCGATGCCGTCATCCGCGTGAGCTTCAAGGGCCAGGAAGTCTCCGGCCTTTCCATCATGGGCCTGATGATGCTGGCCGCCGGCATCGGCAGCGAGATCGAGCTCGCCTGCTCCGGCCGCCAGGCGACCGACGCCATGGCCGCCCTGTCGGCGTTGGTCGAGGGCAAGTTCGGCGAAGAGTGAAAGGTCCAATGACCGACATATTTCATCCCGCGTCCGACCGCACTCCCACCTCACCCTGAGGAGCGCCCGAAGGGCGCGTCTCGAAGGGTGGCAGCACAAACAATGGATGCTGAGGAACCCGGCCCGTACATCTACGTGCTGCGCTGGCGCGTCAGCGAACACAATCAAGGGGCTCTACGGCGGCTACACCTCGACTCGCAGACCAGTCGCTGTCGTCTGGGCCGAGCACTTTCTGAACATTACCGACGCCATCGCCGTCGAGCGCCAGATCAAAGGCTGGTCGAGGGCGAAAAAAGAGGCGCTGACTCGCGGCGACTACGACTTAATCAAAGCGCTCGCGAGACGTCGTACCTAGACCGTGTCCCATTGCCACCCTTCGAGACGCGGCCCTGCGGGCCGCTCCTCAGGGTGAGGATATTGTGTGTATCTCCTGTTCCCTGATAACCGTGCATAAAGCCCCGGGAATATCGGCATAAATTCTTGCTTATATGCGCATATGGCGCGTTGAGGCGGGGTCGGGCCACTGATAAGACCACCCACCTCATTCAATGCCGGGAGCGCCAAATGGCCCAGGATTACGTCGTCAAGGATATCGGGCTCGCCGACTGGGGCCGCAAGGAACTCGACATGGCCGAGACCGAGATGCCGGGCCTGATGTCGATCCGCAAGGAATACGGCCCGAAGAAGCCACTGAAAGGCGCGCGCATCGCGGGCTCGCTGCACATGACCATTCAGACCGGCGTGCTGATCGAGACGCTGAAGGCGCTGGGTGCGGATGTGCGCTGGGCCTCCTGCAACATCTACTCGACCCAGGATCATGCCGCCGCGGCGATCGCCAAGGCGGGCACGCCGGTGTTCGCCATCAAGGGCGAGAGCCTCACGGAATACTGGGACTACACCCACAAGATCTTCGAATGGGGCGACGGCGGCGAGCCGAACATGATCCTTGACGACGGCGGCGACGCCACGCTGCTGGTCCACCTCGGCGCCCGCGCCGAGAAGGATCCCTCGTTGATCGCCAAGCCGACCCACGAAGAGGAGGAAGTCCTCTACAAGGCGATCGCCAAGACCAACAAGGAGAAGCCCGGCTGGTACGCCAAGCTCGGCGCCTCGATCAGGGGCGTGACCGAAGAGACGACGACCGGCGTGCACCGGCTCTACTCGATGGCCAAGGAAGGCAAGCTCCTGTGGCCGGCCATCAACGTCAACGATTCGGTCACCAAGTCGAAGTTCGACAACCTCTACGGCTGCCGTGAATCGCTGGTCGACGGCATCCGCCGCGGCACCGACGTCATGATGTCGGGCAAGGTGGCGATGGTTGCGGGCTTCGGCGACGTCGGCAAGGGCTCGGCCGCCTCGCTGCGCCAGGCCGGCTGCCGCGTCATGGTCTCCGAGATCGACCCGATCTGCGCCCTGCAGGCGGCGATGGAAGGCTACGAGGTCGTGACGATGGAAGAAGCGGCCCCCAAGGCCGACATCTTCGTCACCGCAACCGGCAACGTCGACGTCCTCACGCTCGACCACATGAAGGCGATGAAGCATCGCGCCATCGTGTGCAACATCGGCCACTTCGACTCCGAGATCCAGATCGCCAACCTGCGCAATTTCAAGTGGCACAACGTGAAGCCGCAGGTCGACGAGGTCGAATTCCCCGACGGCAAGCGCATCATCGTGCTGTCGGAAGGCCGCCTGGTGAACCTCGGCAACGCCACCGGGCATCCGAGCTTCGTGATGTCGGCCTCGTTCTCCAACCAGACGCTGGCCCAGGTCGAGCTCTGGACCAACCCCGGCAAGTACGAGAAGAAGGTCTACACCTTGCCGAAGTTCCTCGACGAGAAGGTGGCGGCGCTGCATCTCGACAAGGTCGGCGCCAAGCTGACCAAGCTGCGGCCCGACCAGGCCAAGTATATCGGCGTCCCCGAGGCCGGGCCGTTCAAGGGCGATCTCTATCGCTACTGATCGCCCCACCCACAGCCGGGCGTGTTAAGAGAGTCGGCATCGGAGTCCCGGTGCCGACTTTTTCATTGTCCTTGCCCGATGAGGCCGCCACGGAACGGCTGGGCGGCGCGCTCGCCCAGAAGCTCAGGCCACGCGATGTCGTGGCCCTGCAGGGCGGGCTGGGCGCCGGCAAGACGACGCTGGCGCGCGCCATCCTGCGCGCCGCCTCGGGCGATCCCGATCTGATCGTGCCCAGCCCCACCTTCACCCTGGCCGAGGTCTACGACACGCCGCGCGGCACTTTCTGGCACTTCGATCTCTATCGGCTCGAGACTCCCGAGCAGGTCTTCGAGCTGGGCTGGGAAGAGGCCCGCGCCGACGGCGTCGCCCTGGTCGAATGGGCCGACCGGCTGGGGCCATTGCTGCCAGCCGACCGTCTCACCGTCACGCTTGCCATCGAGGGCGAGGGCCGGCGCGCCGAGCTACTGGGAGAGGCCCGCTTTGGCGACCTCTGACCGCGACCGGCTACGCGCCGACTTCGTGCGCCGCGCCGGCTGGGGCGACGCCGGCGAGCAGCTGCTGGCAGGTGACGCCTCGTTCCGCAAATACTTCCGCCTCACTCGACCACGGGCGTCGGCCGTGGTCATGGATGCGCCGCCACCGCAGGAGGATGTGCGGCCGTTCGTGCGCATCGGCCGGCACCTCAGCGAGCTCGGCCTCAGCGCGCCCGCGATCCACGCCGTCGACGAGGCCAACGGCTTCCTGCTGCTGGAGGATCTAGGCGATGACACCTTCGCCCGCGTCCTGGCGGCCGGCGGCGATGAGGCCGAGCTCTACAGCCGCGCGACCGACGTGCTGGTGACGTTGCACCACGCCGGCGCCCGGGCGCTACTGCCCGGGCTCGGCGCCTACGCCGGCGAGGCCTTGATCGATGCGGCGATCCTGTTGCCGGAATGGTACCTGCCGGCGGCGACCGGCCGACCGACGCCCGACGAGGAGACCGAGGCCTATCGCGCCGCCTGGCGCGCTTGTCTGCGCAACATGCCGGCAATGGCCGACACCCT
>JADHLS010000271.1 GCA_016780605.1 Reyranella sp. | reverse complement strand
CGGCCGCTGCCGGTCGACCAGTGTGCGGGCTCGGTGGCAGCGCAGAAGAAGCGCGTCGCCTAGAAGTCGTCAGTGACAACCCAGGCAGGTGAGCGGCGCCCGTGCCGACGGGTCGGCGCGCCGCTTGCTCGCGTTCTGGGCATACGGCGTGCCTGGCAGCTCCGAGATCATGCGGTCGAGAAAGGCGTCGCCCTTCGTCGTCTCTCCGACAGCCAGCCAGCCATCGGCCAACGCGCCTAGTACTTCGCCGCGGCCGTGTGTGCCGATCGTGCTCCAGTCCGGCTGGCTCACCGACAGGACGAACTCGAAATCGCCAAGGGCGATGCGAGTGAGCTTGTCCGCCGCGGCCGGATCGAAGCGACGCAGGGCGCGGGCATAGGGCATCAGGCCCGCAGCACGCGGCACGCGCACCGCGATCTTGTCGGGCGCGAGGGCAACGGCGCGGTCCATGTCGGCCACCGCCTCGGCGGCAAGCTTCTGGCCCTCGGCGATGGCGCCGCGTTGGAAAGCCTCGCCGGCCATGAACAGCCGGCCGTCGCCGCGCCACACCAGCGCCTCGGCGTGATCGGGCTCGGCGGCGAGCGTGTCGTCGATCAGTTTCATCGCGCGGTCGAAGGCGTCCTTGTCGCCGTCCATGCCGGCGAACATGTCCTCGCGGACCTTGAAGTCGAAGCGTTGCTGGGCAAGCGCCGCGACGCTCACGCTGAAGACCATCAGGAGAAGAAGGATCGGACGCACGGCTAGCCCGTCAGCACGGCCGGGCGATAGGCCCGCCGCAACAGGTTCGCGATCCAGCCCACGCCGATGCCGGTGACGATGCCGCCGACGCCCCCCGACAGGACGATCCAGAACGTTTCGGCGCGCAACGCCGGCATGACCCCGAACAGCACACCGAGCGTGTAGCGCACGGCGAAGATCGACACGGCGAAGACCAGCACGAACCAGCCGCCCGCGATCTCGATCCGTCCACCACCGAGCGGGCGCAGGGAGCGGCGAGAGCCGATGAGGTAACCCAGTGGCAATGCCGCCAGCAGCGCCACCGACCAGCCAAGGACGGCGAGCCTGGGCTGCATTGATTGTGCGATGCCGGTCGCCGAGGTGCCGACGCCGACCAAGGGAAGGACGGCCAGTCGTCCCACCGGCAGGATCCGCGGCTGCAGGCCGCGCCAGCCCAGCCACAGCACGAACAGCAAGAGCGGCCACACCCATAACGGGGTGTTGGCGACGATCTGGAAAAATGACGGCATTAAGACTCCCTTGGAGGAGGCCGACACCATCGGCGCGTCGGGACCGCCATGCCATCGCTGCTACGTGGAAGGGCTGGCGTTTTTCGCGATCTGCCGGGATCATCGTTTCACGATGCGCGAATGGATGCCACTCAGGACGATTCCCTATCACCTGCCGTGGGTGCTGGGCGTTGCCGTGGTCATGGCGGTGACCGGGCCGTTCGGCAGCTACGAGGCGATGGGGCTGGGCAGGCGCCTGCTCTACTTCACCATCATAGGCGTGCTGTCCTGGGTGCTGGTGATCGGCATCATCGTTGCGTTGCGTCGGATCGAAGCTTTCACCCGCTGGCAGGTCGCCGCCCGCATGGCTTTGGCGGGCATCCTGTCGGCGTTGCCGATAACGGCGGCAGTCATCGTCGTCCATAGCTGGCTCGTCCGGCCGCTTCCTTGGGGCGCCTTTCCCTACATATTTCCGCAGACGGCGTTCCTGGCGGTGGTCATTTCCATCCTGGTCGGCCTGTTCGTCGAGCAGCGTCTGCACGCCGAAGCCGATTCCGAGCGTGCCAGAGTCGCTGCGGCAGTCGCCGCGGCACCCGCCTCCGGCGCAGAGGCTCCTACCGCCGACTTCTTCCGTCGTGTGCCGCCGGTGCTCGGCCGCGACTTGCTGGCGCTTGAGATGGAGGACCATTACCTTCGCATCCACACCGCCCTCGGCAGCGACCTGATCCTGCTGCGCCTGCGCGATGCGCTGGCCGAGCTGGGGCCATCACGCGGCCGGCAGGTGCATCGGTCGTGGTGGGTCGCCGAAGGCGCCGTCGCCTCGGCGGAACGCAACGGTCGACGTCCACGGCTCGTGCTGCGCAACGGCCTTCATGTACCGGTGAGCAAGACCTATCAGGATCAGGTGAAACAGGCGGGCTGGTTGGACTAGTGCCCTGGACTAGCGCCCGCCGCGATCCTCGCGCCACAGGTCGAGCTTCTCCTGCACCGGACGGTCGGAGAAAGAGAACAGCACGGCCTCGCTGTCGGCGCGATGCTCGACCTTGGCCCAGCTCGGCACGACGAAGTGATCGCGCTTTTTCCAGCGGAAGGTCTTGCCCCCGATCACGCTCTCACCCGTGCCCTCGACGACCGAGAATACGGTGCCGTCGGTGCTGCGGTAGGGTGCCGTGTGGAAGCCCTTGGGCAGGAGCTGCATGAACGTGCCCATGGTGGCAATCGGCGCGCCGCCGCTCGCAGGATTCACATAGCGCAGCTTGTAGCCGTGGCAGGCATCGGGCGGACCGGCCTTTTCGAGACCGGCCAGCGCCTCGCGCGTGCGCGCATAGGGATAGTTGAAGATCGGCGAGGTCTGGCGCGCGGGCTTCCAGTCGACCGGCAGCAGGCCGCTGGCGAACTTGGCGTCGGACGTGCCCTCGGGCGCGGTCACTGCCTGCTCGTCGGTTTCGCCGTTCTCGGCGAAGCCTGCGTTGAACATCGACACCAGCGGGATGTCGAGACCGTCGAGCCAGACCATCGGCTTCTTGGACTCATTGCCATGGTCGTGCCAGGTCCAGGTCGGCGTGATGACGAAGTCGCCCTCGTGCATGATCGTGCGCTCGCCGTCGACGGCGGTGTAGGCGCCCTCGCCCTCGACGATGAAGCGCAGCGCCGATTGGGTGTGACGGTGGCTCGGCGCCACCTCGCCCGGCAGGATCAGCTGCAGGCCGGCATAGAGCGTGGGTGTGATGCAGGCACCGCCCGGCATCGCCGGGTTCTCCAGGATGAGCACGCGGCGCACCGCTTCCTTGGCGGTGATCAGCGAGCCCGATTCCATCAGGAACGGCCGCACCTTGTCATAGTCCCAGTGCGCCGCCTGGTACTTGGGCGCGGGCTGCGGCGGCACCAGCTGATGCAGGGATTCCCAGAGCGGCGCCATCGAGAGGCCACCGATGCGCTCGTAGAAGTCGCGCCGCGCGTTATTGCGGGTGGCCGTGGCTGTCATGTCTTTACTCCGCGGCGGCGCGCAGGGGAGGTCCGAGGCGTGCCGCTGCGCGTGAGCGGCAGGCCGCGGCGAAGGCATCGAACAGCTTCATCGACACCGGATTCTCCAGCGCCCGATGCTCGGGATGCCATTGCAAGGCGAGCGCAAAGGCCGGCGCATCGGCAACGCTGAAGGCTTCGACCTGGCCGTCCTCGGCGACGGCTTCGAGCCGCGCCCGCGGCGCCAGGCGATCGACGCCCTGGGCATGCAACGAGTTCACCCTCACGCGACGCTCGCCCAGCAGGCGATGAAGCACGCCGCCTTCAACGATGTCGATGGAGTGGGCCGGCCCGTAATTGACATCCATGTCGGACGACTTGGGCGAACGATGATCCCAGCGTCCTTCGACCTCGTGCACCAGCTGGTGCAGCGTGCCGCCCAGCGCCACGTTCACCTCCTGCAAGCCGCGACAGATCGCGAACAGCGGCACGCCGCGGTCGAGCGCATGACGGATCAGCGGCAGGGTGGTGGCGTCGCGCGCCGGATCGTGCGACGTGCCCGTACGGCTGAGGTCGCCACCGTAGTGATGCGGCTCGACATTGGACGGGCTGCCGGTCAGCAGGACACCGTCGAGGCAATCGAACAGGCGGTCGAGGGCCTCGATGGTGGCCGCTTCATCGTCGCCGAGCTGCGGACCGATTGCCGGGATCAGCACCGGCAGGCCGCCCACGGCATGGATCGCCGCCTGGACGTACTTGTCGCCTACCGCGTGGTGCCGGCCGCCGCGGCCGTTCTCCTTCAAACAGGCCGTCACGCCAACGAGAGGGCGATAGGAAGATCGATCCATATCTTCTGCCAAAGGTGCAAAATCCTGACTGTTATTCTCTTATTTGGCCCATGGCTTTGCAAATGGCAGGCTGCCGCGCCTGCCCGCGGCTTGTGCAGTGCAGCCCTGCGTGGTACCGCCCGCGCGAAACCGCGCCTGAAACAGTGAGCGAAAGTACGCCATGACCGACACCCCTCCCCTGCCGCCGCAGAGCCCGCCGGGCACTGCTCCCCAGCAGGCGCCCAACGCGCCGCTGATCATGCACGGCCAGTACATCAAGGACCTGAGCTTCGAGAACCCGCGGGCGCCGCAGAGCCTGATCGAGCAGACCCAGCCGCAGCTTTCGCTCAACGTCCAGGTCACCAACCGGCAGTTCGACACCAAGACCTTCGAAGTATCGCTGTCGATCGAGGCCAACGCCAAGACGCCCAAGGACGAGCCACTGTTCATGCTGGAGCTGGTCTATGCCGGCACGGTCAGCATCGGCGAGGTACCGCAGGAGGCCTATGGGCCGCTGCTGTTCATCGAGACGCCGCGGCTGCTCTTCCCGTTCGCCCGCGCCGTGGTCGCCAATGCCACCCGCGAGGCCGGCTTCCCGCCGCTCAATATCGCGCCGGTCGACTTCGTGGCGCTCTATCGCCAGCAGCTCGAGGCCAACGGCGGCAAGATGCCGGGCATCGCAGGCGGGCCCGTCGGCCACGCCTGACACGGCATGGCATCCTCCCGCCGTGACCTCCTGATGCTTGCCGGCCATCTTGGCCTGGCGGGCTCCTTGATGTCGCGGCGGGCCTTCGCCCAGGCCGACAAACCCAATCCGTTCCTCAAGGGGGGCTTCGCGCCCGTCCACGACGAGCTCGACGTCGCCGGTCTCGTCGTGCGCGGCGAGGTCCCGCGCGAGATCGCCGGCACGTATCTGCGCAACGGACCCAACCCCGCGTATCCGCCGATCTCGTACAACTACCCGTTCGACGGCGATGGCATGGTCCATGCCGTCACCTTCGCCGACGGCAAGGTGGGCTATCGCAACCGCTTCGTGCTGACGGCAGGCCTGCGCGCCGACCGGCGGGCCGGGCGCACGATCTACGGCAGCCTGCTGCGCCCGATCACGCCTGACCCGCGTTACGTGCCGCCGGACGGCGATCCGAGCCGCATCAAGAACGTCGCCAACACCAACGTGGTGAGCCACGCCGGTCGCATCCTCGCGATCTACGAAAGCGACATCCCCTATGAGCTCGCGCCCACGCTCGAGACCAAGGGCCGTTACGACTTTGCCGGCAAGCTTCAGGACGGCATGACGGCGCATCCCAAGATCGATCCGGCGAGCGGCGAGATGTTGATGTTCCGCTACTGGTTCAGGCCGCCCTTCCTCGCCTACCGCGTGGTCGACAAAGCCGGCGCGATCGTGCGCGACGTGCCGATCGACACCGACGCGTCGTTCATGATCCACGACTTCGTCTTCACGCGCGATCATGTCGTGTTCTTCCTGTGCCCCGCCGTGTTCGGCGACGCCGGCCTGTCCTGGCAGCCCGAACGCGGAACGCGCATTGCCGTGATCCGCCGCGATGGCACAGGCGACGTTCGATGGTTCTCCGATGAGGCCTTCTTCGTCTTTCACTTCATGAATGCGCACGAGGCCGACGGCCGCATCAACGTCGACTACGTCCAGCACGGCGCCTTGTTCGGCGGTGCCTCGCCAATGCTGTGGCGCGCCGTGCTCGACCTCGCGACAAGCTCGATCAGGCGCACGCAGCTCGATGATCGCATCGGCGAGTTTCCGCGCGTCGATCCGGCGCGCGCCGGCAGCGCCAATCGCTACGGTTGGCTACCGGTCAAAGCCAAAGGCGATGACCTTGGCGCCTTCGGCGCCATCGCCCGCTATGACCTGCAGACCGGCCGCTCGGCGGTGCACGAGTTCGGGGCGGGCCGCGAGGTCGACGAGCCGGTATTCGTGCCGCGCGCCGGCGCCCGCAGCGAGAGCGATGGCTGGATCATGACCTATGTCTACGATCGCGCGACGGACGGGTCGGTGCTCGCCATCCTCGACGCCGTCGACATCGAGAAGCCGCCCATCGCGGAGATCGTGATGCCGCGCCGTGTGCCGCACGGCCTGCACGGCAACTGGCTACCCGCCTAATCGGCGGCGACGGCCTCAAGCTTGAGCCACAGCGGCTCCTTGATCTGGGCCAGGAAGGCGATGTGCGCCGCGAGCTCGACGTCGGTCGGCGCATGCGGCCGCGGCGGGCGAACCGGCAGGTTGCTGACCGTGAGCACGCCGACCGCCACGCCGGCACCCTCTGCCGCCAAACCGAGGTCACGCTGACGGCCGCCGCTCAGCTCGAGATAGACCTCGGCCAGAAGCTCCGAATCGAGCAGCGCGCCGTGCTTGACGCGGTTGGAGTTGTCGATGCTGAAGCGCTCGCAGAGTGCATCGAGGCTGACGCGCTGGCCGGGGAACTTGCGGCGCGCCACCGACACCGTGTCGACGTAGGCGTTGGTCAGCTTGTCCTTGCCGACCCGCTCCAGCTCGGCGTTGAGGAAGCCGATGTCGAACTGGGCGTTGTGGATCACCAGCTGGGCATCGCCGATGAAGGCCAGGAACTCCTCGACCTTGTCGGCGAACAACGGCTTGTCGGCCAGGAACTCGTCGCTGAGACCGTGGATGTCCTGCGCGCCCGCCGGCATCAGCATTTCCGGATTGAAATAGGCGTGGAAGGTCTTGCCGGTGGCGACCGTATTGACCAGCTCGATACAGCCCACTTCGACGACGCGATGGCCGGCCAGGGGATCGAGACCCGTGGTCTCGGTATCCAGAACGATTTCCCGCACAGCCCCTTGTACCCTACTTGCGGCGGGCGCGCGCAAGCTGGGCTGTGAATCGTTCGCGCCAGGGATTGGCCGGCCAGAAACGGCCGCGCCTCTTCTTCAATCT
>JADHLS010000270.1 GCA_016780605.1 Reyranella sp. | reverse complement strand
TGATCGCCGCCCTGAAGGATTACCGCGATGCCCTCGCCGACCTCGGCCCGCTGCTCATCGGCATCGTGGTCTTTCTTGCCGTGACCGGCGTCATCATGTGGTGGTTCGAGCGCGCGCCGGCCAACGCCGGCCACTCGGACCAGGCGGTGACGACGTGGCACGAGGGCGTCTACTGGGCGGTCGTCACCATGACCACGGTCGGCTACGGCGACAAGGCGCCGAAGACGACGGCCGGGCGCGTCATCGCCATGATTTGGATGATCGCGAGCCTGGTCATTGTCTCGCTGCTGACCACGACCCTGGTGGCGCGCATCACGGTCAACCAGGTCGACGGCTCGTCGGCGGCGCGGATCAGCGACCTCGCGGGCAAGCGCGTGGCCGCCGTGACCGATTCCTCGGGTGCCGAATTCCTCGACGAGCAGCGTCTTGGCTACCAGAAGTTCGCCAATCTGCCCGAGGCGCTCGACGCCTTGGCGGCCGGCAAGCTGGATGCCGTCGTCAACAGTGTCGGTGCCTTGCGCTACCTCGTGAACAAGCGCTTCGCCGACAAGATCGAGCTGCCGAACGGCGTCCTGGCGCCGGCCTACATGGCCTTCGCGCTGCCGCTGAATTCTCCGCTGCGGCGGCCGCTCGATCGGGCCCTTGCCATCGTGACGGCGAGCCCGGACTGGCAGGCCGTCGAGGACACTTACTTCGCCCGGTGACAAAACGGGCCACTTTCGCAAAGGAGGGACGTCATGACGGCATTTAACGCGGTGCGTTTCCGGGTGAAGCCAGGACGAGATCAGGATTTCATCGACGCGCACAAGAACGTTAGCTGGCCCGGACTCCGGCGCTCTTACATGATCAAGACCGGCGAGCGTACATATTGCGTCATCGCCGAATGGCCTGACATGGAAACCCTCGCAAGCGCGCGGCCGGACATGATCGCTACCTTGAATTCGTTTCGCGACACGCTGGAAGACCTCGGCAACGGTCTCGGCGTAACAGACGCGGTCGCCGGACAGGTCGTTCTGACACTGAAGTAATCCGGCTGGCGTTCCAAAGCCGACAGCTCCCTACTCGCTACTCCGCGGCCACCGAGTAGCGCAGGTCGGGTAACGGCCGCGACTGCCCGACGGCCGCGCCGGCATCGAACCTCTTCAGTTCCGGCATCACGCTCGAGGCGAAGAGGCGCATGTTGCGGGCCGCCTCCTCGTGCGCCATGCCGGCGTAGGAGAACACGCCGACGAAGCCCGAATTGTTGGTCTGCTTGTGGATGGTCATGATCTTGTCGTGAACCTGCTCGGGCGTGCCGTAGACCTGCAGGTCGGCGAAGAACTCGATCGCCTTCTGGTCGCCGTAGACCGCAAGCTTCTCGTTCATCTTGGCGTAGTACTCATAGCCGCGCTGGTGCTTCATGTGCTCAGCCCCGAACTGGTAGTGGTCGAGCACCGTGCGGTAATAGCCGCCGATATACTTCACCGCCATCTCGCGCGCCCGCTCGGCGCTGGGATCGACGAAGATCCAGCCGGCCGAGATCGGCTGCGGTGCCGGCGTGCCGTTGATCTCGAGATAGAGCGTGTTGTACTCGGCGAGCTCCTTCTCGACCTCGCGCCACGGCTTCTGCGGGATGATCAGCAGGCCCACGCCCAGCCGCGCCATGATGCGGGCGCTCTCCGGACTGACGGCTGCGGCATAGGTGCGGCCGCGGAAGCTCTTGAACGGGGCCGGCCGGATCGCTGTCGGCGGCTGGCGATAGTGCTTGCCGCGGTACGCCATGACGCCGCTCTCCAGGCCCTTCAGCAGCGCCTCGCCGTACTCGACGAAAAGCTCGCGGCTGTCGCCCATGTCGAGGCGGAAGCCGTCGAACTCCACTTTGCCCGCGCCGCGGCCGAGACCCAGGATCATGCGGCCACCCGACAGGTGATCGAGCATCGAGACCTGCTCGGCCACGCGCATCGGATCGTGCCACGGCAGCACCACCACCATCGAGCCCAGCTTCACATGGCGCGTGCGGCCGGCCATGTAGGACAGGAACTGCACCACGTCGGGGCACATCGTGTAGTCGGTGAAATGATGCTCGACCGACCAGATCGAATCGAAGCCCAGCGGCTCGGCCATGTCGGCGAGCGCCAGCTCGTTGAGATAGATCTGATGGTCGCTCAGCGCCCGGCCGGTGTTCTGGAACACGGCCGCCATTCCGACATGCATGCGACGCTCCTCCGACGGTTTTGCCGCATGGTAAACGCTCGTTTACCTGCTTGGGAAGAGCTTGATTCCGCCGCATTCGCAGGACATATGCCGGCCATGCGTTTTTTCCTTGCCGTGCTGTCCGCCGCGGTCCTGTCGTTCATTGCCTCGGTACCGGCCAGCGCCCAGCAGAGCGCCACTGCCGGCGCCGTGGGCGTGCCGCAGATCGAGCAGTACTTCAATTCGATCCGCACCTTGAAGGCGCGCTTCGTGCAGACCAATCCCAACGGCTCGATCGTGCAGGGTACCCTCTATGTGAGCCGTCCCGGCCGCATGCGCTTCGAGTACGACGCGCCCTCGCAGCTCAAGATCGTCGCCGACGGCCGTCAGGTCACGATGTGGGACAACGCCACGCGCGACTTCGGCCAGTGGCCGATCGGCTGGACCGCGGCTTCCTTCCTGGTCAAGGACCCGATGGTGCTGTCGGGCGACCTGACGGTCGAGAAGCTCGAATGGGTCAATGGTCTGCTGGAAGCCACCATGACCCAGACCAAGAAGCCCAAGGAAGGCAAGGTCATCGTCCGCCTCAGCCCGAACCCGCTGACCTTGCGCGGCTGGACCATCATCGATGGCCGCGGCAATCGCGTGACCGTCGCGCTGTCCGACATGCAGACTGGCATGCAGCTGTCGGAGTACCTGTTCAGGGACGAAAGCGGACGCTGACCTGCTATAACCCCGGCAAGACAATGCGCGGGGACAAGGACAAGTGTCAGGATTGATCGTGCGGGCCTCGACCGAGGCCGACGTGGCGCGCTGCGCCGAGATCTACGGACATCACGTGCTGCACGGCACGGCCTCCTTCGAGGTCGATCCGCCGGATGTTGCCGAGATGAAGCGCCGCCGCGCCGCCGTCATCGACATCGGCCTGCCGCACCTGGTGGCCGAGCGCGACGGCCGTGTCCTGGGTTACGCCTATGCCGGCAACTGGCGGCCGCGGCCGGCCTACAAGTTCTCGGTCGAGGATTCGATCTATATCGACAAGGATGCCGTCGGCCAGGGCGTCGGCAAGGCGCTGCTGCCGGTGCTGATCGAGCAATGCACCGCGCTCGGCAAGCGCCAGATGGTGGCGGTCATCGGCGATTCCGCGCAGACGCCGTCGATCCGCCTCCACGCCTCGTGCGGCTTCGAGATGGTGGGGACGCTGAAGAACATCGGCTTCAAGTTCGGCCGCTGGCTCGACAGCGTGCTGATGCAGCGCGAGCTCGGACCTGGCGGCGCCGCGCCGCCACTGGCCTAGGACGGCGTGCGCGCGCTACACGACTGGCTGCGGCGTCTGCCCGCCAACGTGCAAGGCGCGCTGTGGCTGGTCTCCGGCGGCTTCATCTTCACCTCGACGAGCGCGATGATCCGCCTGCTGTCTCAGCAGATCGACAGCGTGCAGACCGCGTTCTTCCGCGCCGTCATCTCGGTGATCCTGCTGCTGCCGCTGATCGCCTCCGGCCGCGTCAAGCCGTGGCTTTCCAAGCGCCTCAAGGGCCACTTCTGGCGCACCCTGATGGGCACCACCTCGATGGTGCTGGGCTTCTACGCCGTCTCACTGCTGCCGCTGGCCGATGCCACGGCGATCGCCTTCTCCCAGCCGATGTTCTCCGTCGTGGTGGCGGCGCTGATCGCCGGAGAGAAGGTGCGCTGGCGGCGGTGGAGCGCCACCGTCATCGGCTTCGCCGGCGTGCTGGTCATGGTGCGGCCGGGCGAGGGCAGCCTGCAGCTCGGCGCCCTCGTGGCGCTGGCCAACGCCGCGACCGTCGCGGTCTCGATCCTGCTGGTGAAGCGGCTCTCCGATTCGGAGACGCCGCTCATGATCCTGACGCAGTTCGCGATCTTCTCGACCCTGTTCCTGGCGCTGCCGGCGATCTGGGTGTGGCGCTGGCCCGATTTCTGGGGCTGGGTGCTGGCCGTCGGCATCGCGCTGTCGGCGACGGTCGGCCAGTATTTCTGGGTCCAGGCCTTCAAGGCCGGCGAGATGTCGGCGGTGGCGCCCTTCGAGTACATGCGGCTGCCCTTCGCCGTATTCATGGGTTGGCTGATCTGGGGCGAGATGCCGGTGGTCTGGACCTATGTCGGCGCCGCCATCGTCATCGCCTCGGCGCTCTACATCGCTCAGCGCGAAGCCCAGCTGGCGCGCGAACGCCGTCGGGCCGAGGCTCAGCCGGGCAAGAGCCAGCCGGAGAGCACGTAAATCGCGAGGCCGACCAGACCGCCGACCAGGGTCCCGTTGATGCGAATGTACTGCAGGTCGCGGCCGACCTGCTGCTCCATGCGGTTGACCAGCGTCGTGGCGTCCCATGCCTCGACGACCTGGGTGACATAGCTGCCGATCTCGGTCCGACGCGGAACGATGGTTCGCTTGATCACAAAGCGCGTCCAGCGATCGAGACGATCCTGGACATCCGGCTTGTCCTGCAACCACTGGGCTGCGGCGGTCACGGCGGCCTCGGTCGCGGCTGCAATCCTGTCCGAGTAGAGGCCGGCATCGTGGGGCAGCCGCTGTTCGATCTCCGACCACAGGGCGCGCAGCTGGCTGTCGAACAATGGCGTTGCGATCGCCTCGGCCTTGACGGCTTCGACCTCGGCCATGAGCTCGGGGTCGCTGTTCAGCCGCTCGATCAGAGACTCGACGGCCGCTTTCAGCTCCAGGCGCCAGGGATGAGCGGGATCGCGCATCTCGTTCAGCGTCGCCATCAGCGCGACGAACATCTTGTCCGCCAGCGCATGGTCGACCCAGCGCGGGATCCAGCGCGACGACCCGGCCTCGAACTTGCGGCGGATCGCGTCCTTGTTGCTGGTCAGGGAGGCCTCGAGCAGGTCGAGGCCGCGATCGATCAAAGCCTGCGTCTGGCCGTGCGCCCAGACGATGCCGAGGAGATGCGAGGCGACCGGAGCGGCCGGCATGGCGTGCAGGCCGCGCCGAACCGACTCGCGCAGGAACTCGCTCAGCTGTTCGCGCGGCAGCAGCCGGACGACCTCCGGCACGGCCAGCGCGACGACGCGGGCGACGCGCCCGGCATTCTGCGGCCGGCTCAGCCAGTCGGTCGCCCAGCTTCCGATCCGGAGGTTGGCGAGCCGCCGCGACAGCACCTGCGGCGTCAGGAAGTTGTTGGTGACGAACCGGCCCATCGCGCCGGCGATGCGGGCCTTGTTGCGCGGCACGATGGCGGTGTGCGGGATGGGAATGCCGAGCGGATGGCGGAACAGCGCCACCACCGCGAACCAGTCGGCACAGGCGCCGACCACGCCCGCCTCGGCGAAAGCCCGCACGTAGGCGAGCCAGGGCCAGTAGACCTTTGCATAAGAGGTGGCGATGTACAGGGCGGCCATCGCGACCAGCAGCAAGGTTGCGACCAGGCGCATGCGCCGCAGCGCGGCAAGCTTTGCCTCGATCTCTTCGCGCTCGGCAGGCGCCGGCCACCGCGGCAGCGATTGCGCGCTGTCGCCGGCGGTCATCGCCGGGCCGATTGCGCCGCCGCAGCGTGGACGGTGTAGTGACGGCGCACGACCTCGTGCCCGTAGTGCCGCTCCAGCCGCCGCACCGTGAAATGCGCCTCGGCGATGCGCTGGAAATGATTCATGAAGATGACGTTGATGGTGGCGCCGCCGATCGCGCCGACGACCGGCACAGCGCTGGCGGCGATGCGATCGGAGACCACGAGGCTGAAGCGCGATGTCAGCTCGGAGATCAGGCTGCCGGCGAGCGGACTGGAGAGCTGCAAGGCGCCGCGCTGCACCACGTCGGCGACGGCGCCGCTCGACATGCGCGACAGCAGCGTGCGCGCCGAGAAGTAGCCGACATCGTTGCGCACGCCGTTCGCGCGTGTCCCCAGCCCGAAGACCTGCAGGCAGGCCATACGGGCTTCGATCTGCGACAGGTCCTCGCCGTGGTGGCGCGCAATGGCGGCGACCGCCCGCAGCATCAGCGTCGCCGTGACCGGCAGCTCGACCGGCAGGGCAGCCACGCCCACGAAGCCGCTCACTCCGCCGGTGACGCCGGCAGCCACTGACGAAAGCCAGGGCACGGGGCGGCGCTGCCTGCTTTCGTCGAGCGTGCGGATCGCCGTCTTCAGGCAGCGCAGCATGGCGGCTTCGGCAGCCTTGGCCAGGCCCCGGTCGGCGACGCGCGGCAGCATGGCCAGCACGCGGTTGACGGGCGCGCCGGCATAGTCGGCGATGCGCGCGGCGAGATTGGGGTTCTCCAGCGTGTCGGCGGCGGCCGCCAGCGCGGTGCGGTGCGCCGCCTCGAGGTCGCGCAGTCCGTGAGCGGCGGTGGTCATTGATACCGCAGCATGGGTCGCATGCCGTTGATCGTGGCGACGATCGCTGAACCGTTGCTGAGGATGGCCGTCATGGTCGGTGTGATCAATCCGCCCGGCAGGGCAAGCGCCAGGGCGAGCGTATTGAGGCCTGCGACAATGACATAATTTTGGCGGATCAGGCTCACGGCATCGCGTGAGATCTCGATCGCCTTCACGACTTTCCACAGCGAATCGTCCATCAGCACGACGTGCGCGGATTCGTGGGCGATGTCGGCGCCGTGCTTCATGGCGATGCCGATGTCGGCGAAGCTCAGCGCCGGCGAATCGTTGATGCCGTCGCCGACCATGGCGACGGTGTCGCCGCGCCGCTGCAGCTCCTTGATCGCCTCGGCCTTGTCGGCCGGCATCAGATCGGCGAATTCGCCGCTGAGCCCGAGCTTGCGGCTGACGGCGCGGGCGACGGTGCCGTTGT
>JADHLS010000269.1 GCA_016780605.1 Reyranella sp. | reverse complement strand
GCGCCTTGCCGACCTCACGGATGGCGCTGCGGCTGCGATAGGAGATCACGGTGGCCGCCAGCGCCGCCCGCGAGCGGCCTTTCTCGTTGTAGATCCATTGAATGATCTCCTCGCGCCGTTCGTGCTCGAAATCGACGTCGATGTCGGGCGGCTCGTTGCGCTCGTTGGACAGGAAGCGCTCGAACAGCACGTCGGTCTTGTCGGGATCGACCGAGGTGACGCCGAGGCAGTAGCAGACGGCGGAATTGGCGGCCGAGCCGCGGCCTTGGCAAAGGATGCCCATCTTGCGGGCTTGCGTCACGATCTCGTGCACGGTGAGGAAGTAGGGCGCGATCGCCTTGCGATCGATCAGTTCGAATTCGTGCCGGATGGTATTGGCGACCTTCTCCGGAACGCCACCCGGATAACGCCGCGCGGCGCCTTCCCAGGTCAGCCGCATGAGCTTGTCCATCGGCGTCTCGCCGCCCTCGTACATCACCGGATACTGGTAGGTGAGCTGGTCGAGGGTGAAGCTGCAGCGGTTCACGATCTCCTGCGTGCGCTCGATGGCGCGGGGATGGCGGCGGAACAGGCGCGCCATCTCGGCGGGCTCCTTGAGGTGCCGCTCGGCGCTGGCGAAGCGGCGGAAGCCCAATTCGTCGACGGTGCAGCCCAGGCGAATGGCCGTCACCACGTCCTGCAGGGCTCGCCGCTCGGGCGCGTGGTAGTGCACGTCGTTGGTGGTGACCAAGCCCACGCCCATCTCGGCCGCAAGGTTGTCGAGCTGAGCGAGCCGCCGTGCGTCGTCGCCGCGGAACAGGGCCGTGCCGGCGAGATAGCAGCGGTCCTCGAACAGCCGTGCAAGCGCGCGCAAGCGCTCGCGGAAGGCCGGATCATCGGGCCGACGCGGCGGCAGGACGATGGCCAGGATGCCTTCGGCGTGGGCCGCGAGATCGTCGAAGCCGAGGTCGCACTTGCCCTTGGCGGCGCGGCGGTTGCCCAGAGTCAGCAGGCGCGACAATCGTTTGTAGGCGTCGAGGTCGGTGGGATAGGCGAGCAGCGAATAGCCGTCACGCGTCTCGATGCGGCAGCCGACCAGCAATTTGGTCTGTTTCTCCGGGGGCGTCGGATGTTCTTCGTAGTATTCCTTCAGCGCTGCATAGGCCCGCACCACGCCGGCCAGCGTGTTGCGGTCGGTGATGCCGATCGCGGTATGACCAAGGTCGACCGCCTGCAAAGCGAGCTCGCCGGGATGCGAGCCGCTGCGCAGGAAGCTGTAGTTGGTCGTGACCTGCAACTCGGCATACATGTGTCACGCGTCGGAAAGCTCATGGATGCGCGCCAGCGGCACGCCGCGGATGGGCACACCTTTCATCTTGAGCGCCTGCAGGAAGGCCTCGTCGCTGCTGACCAGCGGCGCCGACGCCTCCTCGGCGCAGGCGGCATAGAAGCAGTCGTTCACCGGCCGGCCGCATTGCAGGGCCAGCGCCAGCGCGCGATTGCGCAGGCGCGTCGACTCCACGAAGGTCGAGATGAAGGCCGGCAGGCCGATATTGCGCACGATGGGCTGGGCCTGGTCGGGCGCAATCTCGCCCGCCACCGTCTTCTTCCACGCGAGCTCGGCCACGCCCGCGATCAGGATGTCGGGCGCGATCAGCTCGTGACCGTGCACCAGGAGCGAGCGCGCCTGCGGGCGCAACGGCTCCTCGACGAACCATTTGATGGCGACGCCAGGCTCGACCACGACGATCATGGCTCGCCTCCCATCTGCACGGAAAGCGCGATGCCGGTGGTCGCGATGCGGCGCGGCGTCATGGCGGCGATGCGGTCGGCCTCGGCCAGCGCGTCGAGCACCAGCGGCTGGCTCGAGGCCTGCACCAGGATCGAGCGCAGCTCGGCTTCCAACGAGCGCTGCCGCGTGCGGGCGCGCGCCTTCAATTGTTCGATGACCTTGTCGTCAAGACCGCGGACGGTGAGTGTCGTCATGCTTCATCTCCTTTCAGGCGCAGAATCCGTGGAGGAACCAGCGGGCCGTCGGCCGGCCGTTGGCTGCCATTCGATAGGGGCCGTCGCGGAACAGCCAGAAGCGGCCGCCATCGTCGTCCTCGACCCGGTAGTAGTCGCGATAGGGCGGCAGCGTATTGGCTGGCGGCCGGCTGCCGTCGGGCCGCGGCCGCCACCACTCGTCGGCGATGCGTTCGGGGCCTTCGGCGCGCACGATGCGGTGGGCATGCTGGCGCCAGTGGAAGATAGAAGGCGGATCGTCGGGCACATGGGCCATGACATCGACCGGCTCGGGCCGCTGCAGCAGGCGCGTCGGGCGCGCGCCCTTGAGGCCGGCGACGCGCGACCAGGCGCTGGCCGGTGCCGGTTCGGCGGCAGCGCCCATCGTCTGCACGCGCTCGGGCAGATGACTGTCGCGCGGCAGCAGGCGCACCACGTTCTCCGCACCGAGCCGCAGCGCCAGCCGATCGGCGAGATCGATCGTGGCTTCCTCTCCCGCTGACGCGGCAATCGCGCCGGAGTCGGGCAACTGATCCTGCGTGCCGTCCCAGGCCTCGACCTCGGGCGCGGCCAGGATCATCAGTTCGACGCCGAAGCCGGCGTCGAGCTCGCCGAGTTTCTCCTCGAACAGCTTCATGAGCTTGGGATTGTCGCGGTTGGGTCGGCTGGTGCCGATGGCGGTGCGATCGACCGAGCCATCGACGCGGTAGAGCGCGATCTCGAGTCGGCGTGCGCCCACGCCCGCCTGTTCGAACTGCCGGCAGAGGGCGGCGAGCAGGCGGCTGGTGGCGGCGGCGATGTCTTCGGTCCGGCCGATCGGCTCAACGAAAGCGAGCCGTGTGCGGAAGGCGGGCGGCGTGCGGCGCGGCTCGATCGGCTCGGCAATGGTGCCCAGCGCCTGGTCGAGGCGGGTGAGCGGCTGGTCGCCGAAGCGGCGGGCAAGCGGCGCGCGCGGCAGGGGATAGAGATCGCCGATGCGGCGGAGTCCCAGCTTCAGGAAGGTTTCCACGATCGGCGCGTCGAGGCGCAGGCCCTCGACCGGCAATTTGGCGAGGGCCTCGCGATGGCCGCGCGGCGGGCAGAAGAGATCGGCCTGGCGTTCGGCAAAGCGCGCCAGCGCCCAGGCCGCGCCCGCGGTGTCGGCCATGGCGGCGCGGCAGGTGAGGTCATGGCGCGCCAGGCGCTCGGTGAGATCGGCCAGCAGGGCGCGCTCGCCCGCCTCGCCCTGGCCGAACAGGTGGGCGCAACCGGTGACGTCGAGCAGCAGGCCGGCATCGCCGCCGAAGCCGCCGACGCTGCAGGCCTCGCTGCCTTCCTCGGCGAGGGCGCCGCCCAGGGGATCGATCGCCACCCAGGGCGTGTAGCGGTCGCACCAATTGGCCAAGGTCTCGATCAGGCGGCGGTCGGCCTGCGGCTCGCCGGGGATGGTCAGAAGATCGGGCAGCAGCGCACGCGCATCGGCGAGCCGCATGTGCGGGCGCAGGCCGGCGGTGCGGGCGTGCGGGTTGACCGCAATCAGGCGCGGGCAGCCTTCCAGCCAGACGACGGTGGCCGCCGATCTAACCGACCAGTCTTGTTCCGAGGATTTGGGCGTCGCTCTCGCGAGCCGATCCGTGGAAAGCTTGGGGAACCACAGAGAGACAATGCGTTTCATCGTTCCACTCCAGAAGCCAGGTTGGAGTTTCGGCGACAGAGGGGACGCCGAAGCGGTTGCGCCGGAGCTCGGTGCGCCAGCGCACGGCGCCGACGTCGCTGAGGCCGGGTGTCGAGTGCGAACGGGCCGAGGCGACGCGCCAGCGCGTGGTGCACACGCTTTGCGGCGGCGCGGGCTGGCTGCGCAGCAGCAGGGCAGGCACGCCGCTCTTCTCGGCGGCGAGCGACAGGCGGCGGCCGGCCGTGAGATCGGTTGCACGCGTCTCGCCCAATACGGCGGCCAAGCCCGAGCGCAGGCCTTCTTCCATGGCCCAGAACAGATCCTCGTCGCGCCGCACCGTGACCATCAGCAGGCGCGCCGGATCGAACCAGGCGGCAAGCGCGGGCGCATAGGGCGGCGAGTCGGAGGCGCCGAAGGGACGGCGGCACCACAAGAGCGTGCCGGCGCGCAGCGCGCCGAAGCGGCCCAGCAGATGGGCGGCGAAGCCCAGGGCCGCGCCATCGTGCGGGGCGACGCGACCGGACGGCGCGGGACCCGCCTCGATCTCGTGCAGTGCGCCGGTCAGCAGACCGCCCGGCAACAGGGCGTCGATCGCGGGCACGCCGACGGTCACGGCCTGCTGGCCCGCACGCTCGGCGCTGTGGGCACGCTCCAGGCGGCGGACCTTTTCACGAAGGTCTGCCGCGACCGGGGCTGCCAGATCGTTGGCGGGAAGGGGAGCAGGAGCGCTCGGGGAAATGACGGGCATCGCCCCCTCGGAAAGGCTGATAAAACGCGGTGGGGATTAATTGTTCTTGTTTTGTTCTATTCCTCGAAAAACCAAGAGTCAACGAGACTCAGAGCCTGTTCGATTGATTCAATTTTTTCGTGCCATAGAGGGGGAGTGGCACACGATTAGTGGTGTCTCCCTACCGCGACCTACTACCAAAAAATGTCAGCAGTGCTGGCAATCGTCCCCTCTGTTCACCGGCACGTTGCTTGCGAAGCGACAAACGCCCGCCGCATCATCCCGGCGAAGGAGGCTTTGATGAGCCATCGACTGCCGTTCCTGGCCCTGCTCGCCACCGCCTTCGCTTTCCTGACTGGACCGACCTGGGCGCGCTGCTCGGCCAACGTGTCGATGCTGGGCAACGATGGCGTGCAGCTGGCCTCGCTCGATCGCCTCAGGCTCGCCAACGGCCCGTCGCCCAGCCGCGCCGTCATCACCTTCCTCGGCCATTCGAGCTACCAGATCGACACGCCGCAGGGCGTGCGCGCCATTACCGACTACAACGGCGTCAACGGCTTCGGCCGCAAGCCCGATATCGTGACCATGAACAACGCGCATTCCACGCACTTCACCGACGATCCCGAGGAGGGCATCACCTACGTGCTGCGCGGCTGGCCGTCGAAGCCCGGCGAGAGCGAGGCCAAGTATGACGTGCAGCTGAAGGACATGAAGGTGTGGAACGTGCCGACCAACGCCCGCGACTGGGGCGGCCAGTCGGCGCGCATCAACGGCAACTCGATCTTCATCTATGCCATCGCCGATCTCTGCATCGCCCATCTCGGCCATCTGCACCATCGCCTGACCAAGGAGCATCTGGAAGAGCTCGGCCGCATCGACGTGCTGATGGTGCCGATCGACGGTGCCTACACCATGGGCATGCCGCTGATGGTCGACGTCATCAAGCAGATCCAGCCCAAGATCGTGCTGCCCATGCACTATTGGGGCCGCGCCCAGGTCAACCGCTTCGAGACGCTGATGGCCGAGCTCGACGCCGACTTTGTGTGGCCCGACCGGCGCACCATCGAGGTGGCGCGCGAGGAGCTGCCCGAGAAGCTGACCGTGATGGTGGTCGGCGGCAACGGCGGCGATTGAGCCTCGGCATTCATCTCGCCGGCTGGGATCTCGTTCCCGACGGCGAGCCGATCGAAACACCGTCGAGCCTGCTTCTGGCCGTACGCCACAACGGCCAGCCCGCGATGCTCAAGATCGCGCGCGAGGAAGAGGAGCGCCGCGGCGCTGCTCTGATGGCGTGGTGGGACGGCGATGGCGCGGCCAGGGTGCTGGCACGGCACGGCGATGCGCTGCTGCTCGAACGCGTGACGGGCTCGCAATCGCTCGCGGCCATGGCGGCGGCCGGCCAGGACGACGAAGCGAGCCGTATCCTGTGTGCGGTTGCCGGACGCCTGCAAGCGCCGCGCTCGGCGCCACTCCCTGAACTCGTGCCGCTGGCGCGCTGGTTCGACGCGCTGGAGCCGGCCGCGCGAACCCATGGCGGGCTTTTGGCGGACGCCGACGCGACGGCGCGCGCGCTCCTGGCCGAACCGCGGGACGTCGTCGTGCTGCACGGCGACATCCACCACGGCAATGTGCTGGACGGGGGCGAGCGCGGCTGGCTCGCCATCGATCCCAAGGGCCTTTCAGGCGAGCGCACGTTCGACTTCGTGAACATCCTGCGCAATCCCGATGCCGTGGTGGCGCTGGCACCGGGACGCCTCGAGCATCAGGCCGAGGTGCTGGCCGCCGCCGCGTCGGTCGATCGCCGGCGCCTGCTCGACTGGACACTGGCCTTCGCCGGCTTGTCCGCCGCGTGGCATATCATCGACGGCGAAGCGGCGGATTTCGACCTCGCCGTGGTGCGGCAGGCCAAGGAACTACTGCATCGTTGACCGCGGCGTCGATACGATGCGCTGGATCTTCATCTTTTCGCGATCGAGGCAGTCCGGCACGCGCGGCGCGATCTTGGTCTTCCAGTGGTCCGTCTCGTACACCGCCTTGTACTGCGCCTCCCGTTCAGCCTCGCTGTGGAAGCGGCGGATCCAGATATAGGTGGAGTCGTCGGTCTCGCCGCGGAAGCTGCCGCAGATCACCATGCCCTTGGAGATCTGGAACGGGATGATCTCCTCCTCCATGATCTTCACCCAATCGTCCATCTTGCCCGGCCGCACGAAGTACTGGCGGAGTTCGTAGAAAGCCATGCTGTCGTTCCCTCTCGGTTTGCCCTCGGAGCATAGATGGCAGCCCACCGCATGACCAATTCCTGCTAGGGTTCTTCGCAACAACGACATCGAAAAGGGTGGAAACGTGGCCTCGTCATCCGCGATCAGCTCGCATCTCGCCGTCCGGCCGGACTGGCTCGCCAAGGGCAAGGAGGCGCCGATCGAGCCCGACCTGCCGATCGTCGATCCGCATCATCACCTGATCGACCGGCCGGAGAGCGGCACCTATCTGTTGCCCGACCTGCTGGCCGACATTCGCGGTGGCGGCCACAACGTGGTGGCGACGGTCTATCTCGAATGGCTGTCGATGTACCGCGCCGACGGCCCGGCCGAGATGCGGCC
>JADHLS010000268.1 GCA_016780605.1 Reyranella sp. | reverse complement strand
ACATGATCTGCAGGTCGATCAGGCCGACACTGTTGGACTGGCTCATGCTTTCCTCACGCGTCCTTGCGATCCATGACGATACAGCCGGACGCATCGATATGCGCGGCAAAACTGGCGGAAACGTAGGTCGAGGTCTCGTCCTCGGCGACGATGGCCGGCCCTGGAAAGGCGCTGCCGGGCGGAAGGCTTTCGCGGCGATAGACCGGCACTTCGGCGGCACGGCCGCTGCGGCCGTCGAAAACCGGCCGCTTGCCGACCGGCTTGGGCGGCGGGACTGACGGCGCCGCGCCTTGAGGGGCTGGCATCTTGGCCTCGGTCGAGACTTGGACCGACCAGCTCAGGATCTCGATCGCGGCGTTCGGGATGTGGCGTTCGAACAGGACCGCGTAGTCGCGTTCGTAGGCCTCGCGCAGCGCCGCGGCATCCGATGCCTGCAAGGCCCGCTGCGGCAGCTCGACCGTGATCTCGTGGCCCTGGCCGACGTAACGCATGAAGGCGAGCCGCCGCTCGAAGGTCGGCATGCCGCGTGCCCCCGGCGCCACCAGCGCCGTGGCTTCGGCGCTCATCTCCAAAAGCAGCGCGCTTGCCGCAGCTGCATCGAAGGCATCGAGGCGCATGTAGCGACTGCGCACCAGTTCGTACGACACCGGCGCGGCGAGGAAGCCCACGGCCGAGCCAACGCCGGCATTGGGTGGAACGATGACCCGCCTCACGCCGATCTTCTCGGCGACGCGCGCGGCATGCAGTGGCGCCCCGCCGCCGAAGGCGATGAGATTGTACTGGTTCACCACCGCGCCGCGCTCGACGGCATGGACGCGCGCGGCACTGGCCATGTTTTCCGAGACCATCTCGTAGACGGCGTAGGCGGCCATGTCGGTCGACAGCCCGATGCCCTCGGCGACGTCGCGCTCCAACGCACCCTTGGCGGCGTCGAGATCGAGCTTGATGCTGCCACCGGCAAAGTCGTTCGGATCGATCGTGCCCAGCACGACGTTGGCATCGGTCACGGCGGGATGCCTGCCGCCGCGACCGTAGCAGGCGGGCCCAGGCTCGGCCCCGGCGCTTTCCGGTCCGACGGTCACGCGCTTCAGGGCGTCGAGACGCGCGATCGAGCCGCCGCCTGCGCCGATCTCGACCATCTCGATCACCGGGATGCGCACCGGCAGGCCAGATCCCTTCAGGAAGCGCGCGGCACGGTCGACCTCGAACAGGCGCGCGGTGTGCGGCTTGTAGTCGTCGATCAGGCAGATCTTGGCCGTCGTGCCGCCCATGTCGTAGCTCAAGGCGCGCGGTTCGCCGGCGCGGGCCGCGACCTGGGCCGCAAAGATCGCGCCGCCCGCCGGGCCCGATTCGACCAGGCGCACGGGGTAACGGCGCGCCGTCTCGATGGCGGTGAGCCCGCCGCCCGAGGTCACGAGGTAGATCGTGCCGGCGAACTGCTCGGCCTTGAGGGCCGCCTGCATGCGCTCGAGGTAGGAGTCCATCAGCGGCTGCACGTAGGCGTTGGCGACCGCCGTCGACGTGCGCTCGTATTCGCGCACCTCGGGACAGACCTCGCTCGACAGCGTGATCCGGAGGTCGGGCAGCGCCTCCTTCAGGACGTCGCGCGTGCGCCGCTCGTGCGCCGGATTGACATAGGAATGCATGAAGGCAATGGCGACGCTCTCCACGCCATCGGCCTCGAGCCGGTGCGCGGTGTCGCGCACCGCTCCCTCGTCGAGTGCCAGGCGGACCTTGCCATGCACGTCCACACGCTCAGGCACCGTGAAGCGCAGCGCGCGCGGCACCAGCGGCTTGGGCTTCTCAATGGTAAGGTCGTACTGGTCGTAGCGGCTCTCGTTCGCGATATCGAGGATGTCGCGAAAGCCCTCGGTGGCGATCAGCGCCGTGCGCGCGCCCGTCCGCTCGATCACGGCATTGGTGGCAAGCGTCGTGCCATGCACGAAGACGGAGACGTCGCCAAAGCCGCGTCCGGCGTCTCCCAGGATCAGCCGCACACCGTCGAGAACCGCCTGTTCGGGTCGTTGCGGCGTGGTCAGCAGCTTGCGCGTCAGCCGCTTCCCGTCCTCCTCCAGAACCACATCCGTGAACGTGCCGCCGATGTCGACGGCGATGCGCAAATCCCTGACCACCTTGTATCCAGACCCATGTCCTGCGAAATCGGGCGCGACCGTAGACCGGCCTCCCCCGCGTTGCAATTGGCGGGCCAGGGCGCTTATGGTCGCTTCCGTGACGGCCACGGCCTCGAAACTGCGGGCGCGAATCTACGCCCTGCTGCGATACAGCGATCCCACGCCGGCTGCCCGGCAGGTGCGCGTGTTCAGCCTGATCGTGCTAGGCATCGGCTTGCTGGCCGTTATCGTGCTCTCGATCGACGAGCTGGAGCATGGGCTGCGGCGCATCCTGCGTATCACCATCTGGACCGTCACCTTCATCTTCCTCGCGGAGTACCTGCTCCGGCTGTGGGCCAGCCCCGAGGCGCCGCACTATGATCAGGACACGCCGCTGCAAGCGCGATTGCACTGGGCGCGATCGGTCGAGGGATTGATCAACCTACTCGCTGTCACGCCGGCCTTCCTGTTCGCCGGAGGCTACGCCATCACCGGCGCCGATACCGCATCGGTGTTCTGCATCCTGTGGATCCTGAAGCTCGGCCTGCATGCGCCGGCGTTCAGCACGCTGGTCCGCGTCATGTCCAACGAGCGCGCAGCGATCGCCTCGGTGCTGATCCTGTTCACCATCCTGCTGATGATTGCCGCCACCGCCGCGCACATGTTGGAACGCATCAGGCAGCCTGAGCAGTTCGGGTCGCTGCCGGGCGCCATGTGGTGGGCGGTGGTCACGCTCACTACGACAGGCTATGGCGACGTGGTGCCGCTCACCGCGGGCGGCCGCATCGTCGGTGGGCTGCTGATGATCTCGGGCATCGCGGTGCTGGCTCTGATGACCGGTATCCTCGCCACTGGCTTCGCCCAGGAGGAGCGGCGGCGTGAGTATCTCCGGGTCTGGGAACAGGTGGCGCGCGTGCCGCTGTTCGCCTCGCTGGGCGTCGTCACCCTGTCGGAGATCGTGGGCAAGCTGCGCACGCGCTACTATCCGCCCCGCATTACCGTGGTGCGGCGAGGCGATCCCGGCGATTCCATGTTCTTCATCTCGAGCGGCGAAGTCGAGGTGCGCCTGCCAAACGGCGGCTCGGTAGCGCTGGGCGAAGGCGCCTTCTTCGGCGAGATGGCGCTGCTCGAGCGCCAGCCGCGTAGCGCTTCGGTGGCGACCACGAAGCCCACGACGCTCCTGGTGCTCTATGCCAGCGACTTCTACGAAATCGCCTCGCACATCCCCAAGCTTGCCGAGGCGGTCGAGATCGAGGCCAAGCGGCGGGCCGAGGAGAACCTGGAACGCCAGACCGCCGGGGCCAGGCGATGACCATTGGCCCGGCCTGCCCCTTGGGCTATATCGCGGCGCCATGACCTTGATCACCCCTGTCATCCTGGTTGGAGGCTCCGGCAAACGCCTGTGGCCCCTGTCCCGCGAGAGCATGCCCAAGCAGTTCGTGCCGCTGCTTGGCAGTCAGTCGACCTTCCAGCAGACCCTGCAGCGCGTGGCCGATCGCAGCCTGTTCGCACGGCCCGTGATTGCCACCAACGATTCCTACCGTTTCATGTGCGAGCAGCAGGCCAAGGAAATCGGCGTGGAGATCGACATCGTGGTCGAGCCCGAGCGCCGGGACTCCGGGCCCGCTATGGCCGCGGCCACGGCCTATGCGCGCACACAGGGTGCAAAGGCGGTGCTCGCCATGGCGTCCGACCACATGGTGATCGGCGCCGAGGAATTCCGCGCTGCCTGCCGCGATGGGCTTGTTGCCGTCGAGCGCGGCGGTATCGTCACCTTCGGCATCCCGCCGACCGAACCCAAGACCGACTACGGCTATATCCGGCCGGGTGGCGAGCAGATCGGCGCGGTGCAGAAGGTCACGGCCTTCGTCGAGAAGCCGAACGCCCAGACAGCGCTGCGCTACATCCAGGAAGGACTGTTCTGGAACGCAAGCTACTTCCTGTTCTCGCCGGATACGCTGCTGTCGGAGATGGCCCGTTACGAGCCGGCTATGGCCGCCGCCGCAGAGGAGGCCGTGGCCAAGGCCAAGAAGAGTGGGTCGACCGTCTTCCTCGACCCCGACGCCTTCCGCAAGGCGCCGGCCAAGTCGATCGACTATGCCGTCATGGAGCGCACCGACAAATGCTGGGTCGTGCCGGCCAAATTCCGCTGGTCCGACCTCGGCACCTGGGATGCGCTGCTCGACATCGGCCAGGCCGACAGCGCCGGCAACGTCACCGAGGGCCCGGTCGAGATCGACCATGTGCGCAACTCCTATGTCCGCTCCGACGGGCCGCTCACCGCCGTGATCGGCGTCGAGGAGGTCGTGGTGGTGGCGATGAACGACGCCGTGCTGGTCGGCCATCGCGACAACCTGCCTCGGCTGAAGGACGTCGTGCAGCGCATGTCGGACGGCAAGCACAAGGCCGCGACCGAGCACGCGATCATGCATCGGCCATGGGGCAGCTATCAGGACATCGACCGCGGCGAGCGCTTCCGCGCCAAGCGCCTCACGGTCAACCCCAAGGGCAAGCTCAGTCTGCAGAGCCACAAGCGGCGCGCCGAGCACTGGGTGGTGGTCAAGGGCGTCGCCGAGGTCACGCTCGACGGCAAGATCATGACCCTGCACGAGAACGAATCGGTCTACATCCCGATGGGCGGCATCCATCGCCTCGCCAATCCGGGCAACGAGCCGCTCGAAGTCGTCGAGGTCCAGACCGGCGATTACCTCGAGGAAGACGACATCATCCGCTACGAGGATATCTACGCCCGTGTGTGAGGCGTGAAGTTCGGCGCCCACCACGAATGGGGCAAGCTGCGCGAGGTCGTGATCGGCATCTCGCCGGCCGAGGATTTCGTGGTGTTCCACGAGGGATCGATCCGGTGGATGCCGCCGGATGTCGACGACTTCTGCCGCAAAAATGCAGGCCGGCGGCTGGTCGACATCGATCCTGACTGGGCACTGCGCTGCCAACGACAGGTCGACGCGCTGGCCGAGTTGGTGGCGCGAGAGGGCGTGATCGTCCACCGGCCGCAGCGGCTCGAGGGCATCGAACGGACGTTCCTGGCGCCCAACGGCGAGGGCATGCAGCTGTTTGCGCGAGACGCCATGATCGTCGTCGGGGAGCATGCGATCGACGCTTCGCTGCGCCTGATCTGTCGCCAGCGCGAGCGATACGGCCTGCGCCCCGCGATCCAGAAGATCGTGCAGCGCGGGGCGCGCTGGTCGACCGTGCCGTTGGGCTCGCCGAATTGCGTCGACGGTCCGTTCCTGGAGGGCGGCGATACTCTCCTCAACGGTCACCAGGTCTATGTCGGCATCTCTGGTTGTGCTTCGGACCTCGCGGGTGCCGACTGGCTGCAGGCGCTGCTGGGCGAGAAGTACCGCGTGATCCCAGTCGCGATGAAATCGAGCGTGCTGCATCTCGATTGCTGCTTGGCGCTGGTCAAGCCGGGCTTACTCATCTATTGCCCCGAGAAGCTGATCGACGGCCTGCCGATGGCGCTGCGCGACTGGGACAAGATCGCCGTATCGATCGAAGAAGCCAACCGCCTCGCCACAAACGGGCTCGTGCTCGAGGAAGGCCGCATGATCGTCGACAGTGACAATGCGCGGGTGATCGGCGAGCTGCGCGCGCGCGGCGTCGATGTGATCCCACTGCTTTTCGATGGACCGATCAGGGTCGGCGGCAGCATGCGATGCGCTCATCATCCGCTGCTGCGGGAGAGCGTGCTGGCTTAGAGCGCGTGGCGTTCGTCCTCATGTTCCTCTCCCCCTTGGGGGAGAGGAACATGGGTGCGAGAGCGTGCTTGCCTAGGCCCCTTTCTTCGGGGTGCGGTCGAAGACGACAGGCTTGGGGCGATCCAGCCACTTGGCGATGTGCACGCCGAGCGAGCGCACCAGCATCGCCGCCTGGCCGCCAACGTAGCGGACCAGCACCAGGCCGAAGCGGCCGGGCGACATCTCGCCGCCGCGGATGAAGTTGTGGCCGGCGCGCAGGAAGGTCGTGGCGCAGAACAGAACCCAGGCCAGCGTTATGAAAAACAAGGTCAGCAGCAGCGGGACCAGGGACGGCGCCAGCAAGCCCGTGAGCAGCCCCGATACGACCCCGACCAGCAGCACCGGCTGGTTCAGCGACATGCAGAGATGCAACAGCGCCGCAGCCTTGGCTGACGGGGTGATATCGGCGCTCCTCAGGATCGGCCAGACCATGCGCAGCCCGACGTGGCGGAAGCCGTCCTGCCAGCGCTGTTGCTGGCGCAGCCAGGTCTTGTTGTCGGCGGGCAGTTCGCCCGGCACCGGCACGCTGGTCAGGAACAGCGCCCGCCAGCCCTTCACCCAGCCGCGATAGGTGAGATCGAGATCCTCGGTGACGGTATCACCCTTCCATCCGCCACCGGCCTCGATCGCGGCACGCTGCCAGATGCCGCAGGTGCCGTTGAAGGGCAGCGGATGACCGGCCCAGCAGCGCGTCGCCTGCTCGATGCCGAGATGGGCATCGAGCGTCACCATCTGCATTTCGGTGAGCGCGTTCTCGTGCGGATTGAGGAAGTCGAAGCGCGCCTGAACGAATGCCCAGCGGGGATTGGCGAAGAACGGCCGCATGCAGACGCGCAGGAAATCCGGCTTGGGGACGTAGTCGACGTCGAAGATGGCGAAGAAGTCGTACGGCGTCTGCTGCATGGCCTCGTGCAGCGCGCCGCCCTTGTAGCCCGACCGATCGGTGCGCTGCAGGGCGACGATGTCGATGCCCCTCGCCTTCTGCTCGGCGACCACGGTGCGTGCGAGCTCGGCGGTCTCGTCGGTGCTGTCGTCCAGCACCTGGACGTGCAGCTTCCCCCGCGGCCAGTCGAGGCCCGCCGCCGCTTCGATGC